>NZ_JBIBZU010000001.1:0-167029 GCF_043088245.1 Streptomyces sp. NPDC014623
CTGCATATGTTATCGCGCGTGGGCACCCCCGCGGGGCCCCGGCGACGCGCCGGGGCCCGCCGTCTGGCGTATCCCCGGGGGGGGCCCCGGCGGGGGCCCCCCCCCACCACCGGAAGGGGTGAACCGGCGTAACTTTCCCGCCCCCGTCGCGTTCTGTTGCGCCGGAAGGGCATGTGGTGACATCCGGTCAGGCCACGGCCGGCCCCGTGCGGGTCGCGCGGCGCTCCGGGCCGGTCGCGGGCTCACCGCCCGGTGCCGGCGCCCGGCGGGACACCCGTCCCGGCGTACGGACTCCGGATACCGGCGGGCGGCTCAGCTCCCCGGGTAGACCCAGGGATTGGGGCGGCACTCGACGCCGTCCAGATTCAGGGTCTTGGTCTGCTGCTGCATCACGGGCGCCAGGGAGCCCGGGGTCCGGCAGCTCGCGTGATCGTGTCCCAGCCGGTGGCCGACCTCGTGGTTGATCAGCATCTGACGGTAGGCCAGGAGCTTGTCCGCTCCGAAGGTCGAGGCGCCCTGCGCCCACCGGTAGGCGTTGATCATCACGCGGTCGGTGGCGGCCGAATCGCAGGAGACGTTGTCCTCCGTGGTGTCCAGGCCGGATTTCGCGCACCAGACGCCCGTGGTCCCCGGGCTCGCCAGGGTGATCACGAAGTCGGGTTCACCGGAGGAGATCCGCTCGAAGGTCATGGCGCCGTTGTGCGCCCAACTGCGGTCGTCGTTCAGCGTCTTCTGCACGGCCTCGGCGAACAGCCCGGAATCAAGGCCCAGCCCCTGCTCGACGTCGATCCGGTACCGGTACTTGTGCCCCTTGCCCGGCGCCTTCGCCAGCCCCGGCACCGCCTCGAACTTCCCGGACGCCTTCAGGTCCGGCGCCAGGGGAAAGGCGGTGGCCATCTTCTGCGCGTAGGACAGGGGCCCGGCCTCCTGCCGCGGCGCCCGCGGGGTCTGCCGCTCCACCGAACGGGAGGCGTCCTCGGAGCCCTGCCGGTCGACGCCCCCGGTGCGCGGACCGTCCACCGTCTTCCCGGAATCCCGCGCCACCTGCCCGGCCACCACGACCGCGAGCACCGTGGTCACCGCCGCGGCCGCGATCCCGGTGAGGGTGCGGCCCCTGCCGCCCTTCGCGCCACGCCCCTTCGCGTCGTCCGGGACACCGTCGGGTTCGCCGGGCCCCGGGGAGGCCCGGAAAGCTCCCTCGGGCGGGACCGGCGGAGCGGGACGCGAAGGCGTGGTCTCGAACGCCTCGAGGAACTCCCTGCGGGGGCCGGGTATCAGCGGGGAACCGCCGGTCCGCGGCCCGGTCGTGCGCCGCCCGGCCTCCCGCTGCGCCTCCTGCTGCCGCGCCATGGCGGCCTGCCCGGCACGGAAGAGCTCCTGGTCGCCCGGCCCCTCCGGATCCCGCCGGCTGTCGCGCCGCGGCCGCTGCGCTGCTCCCCAGCCGCCGCCGGGCTCGTGCTGTTCCGGATGCCCGCCACGCACCTGCGGGGCGTCGCGGAACGGACTGTGGCCGTCCTGGGAAGGCGGCGTGGCGGAATTCCGCCCACGCCGGCCGGTGCCGCGCTCCGCAGCGGCGCCGGCTGCGGACCCGGTTTCGTGCCGGGTGGCCTCAGGGCCCCTTCGGCTGTGTCGTCCCACGCCCCGGATCAGCTCCCGCCGCGTTCGTCGAGCAGTTCCCGGAACGCCTGGGCGACCGCTTCCGGGTACTCCATCATCGCCACGTGCCCGGCGTCGGGCAGTGTCAGCAGGCGCGAGTCGCGGAAGGCCGCGGACGCCCTGCGTGCCATCCGGTACGAGACGAGCTGGTCCCGTCCGCCGTACACCAGCAGGGTAGGTGCGAGCACCCGCTCGGCCTGGCGCCACAGCCCGTGCTGTCCTCCCAGCGTGTAGGCATCGACGATGCCTCGTGCCGAGCGTGTCATGGCGTCCCAGAAATACGGCAGTCCCAGCCGGCGCTCCATCTCGGCCACCGCGTGACGGAAGGCTTCGTCGGAGATACGTGCCGGATCGCCGTAACAGAGTGCCATGGCGCCACGGGTGCGCTGCTCCGCGGTCCAGTCCCGGGTGAGCCGGACGAACAGGGAGGCGACGCCCGGGAGTGCGAGCAGGGCGGTCGGCACTGCGGGCCGCTGGACCCGGATCTCGGGCAGGGCCGGGGAGATCAGCGTCAGGGTCCGCACCAGATCGGGCCGGGCGGCCGCGATCCGGGTGGCGACAGCGCCGCCCAAAGAGTTACCGAAAAGGTGAACGGGTCCGCGTCCGCCGGCGTCCAGCAGCCGGATGACAGCCCGGGCGTGGCCGGTGACGGAGTAGTTGCCGTCGTCCGGCGGCGGGGAGTCCCCGAAGCCGGGCAGATCGACCGCCTCGCTGTCGAGCGTGTCCGCCAGCAGCGGCATCAGGGCCGACCAGTTCTGGGAGGAGCCGCCCAGACCGTGCACGAAGAGAGCGGGAACGGGTGCCTCCGTCTCCGCCGGGCGGGAGCGGACGGCCAGGGTGAGGCCGGGCAGCGTGACGGAGCGCAGCTTCTCCCCCTCCGCGACCCGGACGGCACTGACCGTGGGTGCCACCGCGGCAGCGGCGGCGTGGATACCGGGCAGCTCGGTCGAAGACATGGGGCAATGTTACGAGACGATCACGCAATGGTTCATGTGTTCGCGGTCACAGGCCGCATAGCGCCCCCGGAGGGTTGCTCCTAGGCTGCAGGAGAAGGAAGGGAGCCATCATGACGGTCGACCCGAGCGACCCGGAGACCTTCGAGGACACGCAACCGGACGAACCGGGTCCCGAAGCGCCCGAAGCCGACACCGCAGAGCAGCAGGCCGCCGTCCGGCCGGAGCGCGACGAACCGCCCACCGGCATCGGTCACGGCATCGCGAACGAGGCGGATGCGGCGGAGCAGGCCCGAACCGTCCCGCAGGATGAGGACGATTACCGGTAGAACGCACCGCTTTGCGGCAGGGACCTGCGTATCTGTGGCTACCGCAGCCGTCCGGTCCGTGAAATTCTGCGTCCGCGCCGCGCACACCCGGGTTACTCAAAAGTACGATGGCCCCACGGCGCAGCGTTCACGGTACGGCTGTGTTCGATCACGAATTTGGGAGGCGGCGTGACAGCCATCGAGCAGACAGAGGCGGCGCGCCCGCGAGGCACCCGGCTGCCCCGCCGTGCCCGACGCAATCAGCTGCTGGGCGCCGCCCAGGAGGTCTTCGTCGCCCAGGGCTACCACGCCGCGGCGATGGACGACATCGCCGAGAGGGCCGGCGTCAGCAAGCCGGTGCTCTACCAGCACTTCCCCGGGAAGCTGGAGCTCTACCTCGCCCTGCTCGACCAGCACTGCGAGTCCCTTCTCCAGGCGGTCCGTACGGCGCTCGCCTCGACCACGGACAACAAGCTGCGCGTCGAGGCGACGATGGACGCCTACTTCGCGTACGTCGAGGACGAGGGCGGCGCCTTCCGTCTGGTCTTCGAGTCCGACCTGACCAACGAGCCGGCGGTCCGCGAGCGGGTCGACCGGGTCTCGCTGCAGTGCGCGGAGGCCATCTCGGACGTCATCGCCGGTGACACGGGCCTGTCCAAGGACGAATCGATGCTGCTCGCGGTCGGCCTCGGCGGCGTCTCCCAGGTCGTGGCGCGTTACTGGCTCTCCAGCCGCTCCGGCATTCCGCGTGACACCGCCGTGCAGCTGCTCACGTCGCTCGCCTGGCGGGGCATCGCGGGGTTCCCGCTGCACGGCACCGATCAGCACTGAGCCCTGCGGCGGGAAGCCGGTGTTCGCTGCGGGCGTTGCCGGTCGACCCGTGGTCCGTCCCTTCACCGGGCTAATGTGTGCTGCGTACGGCGCGGTTCACCGCGCAGAGACGGACCGTCGGAGGGACATAGCCGTGGAGGTCAAGATCGGGGTGCAGCACACGCCCCGCGAGATCGTTCTGGAGAGCGGGCTTTCCGCCGAAGAGGTCGAGAGCGCGGTCGGCGAGGCGCTCAACGGCAAGGCGCAGCTGCTCAGCCTCACGGACGACAAGGGCCGCAAGGTCCTGGTGCCGGCCGACCGGATCGCCTACGTGGAGATCGGCGAGCCCAGCACCCGGCGGGTGGGATTCGGCGCGCTGTAGCCCGCGCGACGCGGCAGCGGAGAGGGGGGCCCGGCGGACGATTCCGCCGGGCCCCCCTCTCCGCTGCCCCGGGTCCGCTTCCGGTCGTTGCCTCGGCGGGGTGCAAGGGAGCCGAGGAGGGTTGTGTTCCGCTGGTCACGGGTAGGACGGCCTAGGACCGACGACCTCTACGCCACAAGCGAGGTGACCCTCTGTGCTCTGGGAATCCATCAGCTCCGTCGTGCTCGGACTGGCCCTGTCCTGGGTCGCGCTCCACTACCTGCCCGGCCGGCTCCCGTCCGCCCGTGTGGTGTCCGTCACGGGCGGGCTGGGCGCCCTGTTCGGCGCGTACCTGACCCACTCGGCGCTGGACTCCGGCCATGTCCTGGCTACGCTCGCCGGCGCCGTCCTGGTCGGGACGGTGACCCTCTCCCTGCTCATCCGCACCCGCGGCAGCAGGCCGGTGCGATCGGTTACGGCCCAGTAAGGGACGGTCAGGCGGCGAGGCCGAGCGCGGCCATCCGCTTGGTGTGCGCCTCGGTGATCCGGGAGAACATCCTGCCGACCTCCGCCAGGTCGAAGCCGTCCGCCACACCGCCCACGAGCATCGTGGACAGTGCGTCGCGGTCCGCGACCACCCGCTGCGCCTGCGAGAGCGCCTCGCCCATCAGCCTGCGCGCCCACAGCGCGAGCCTGCCGCCGACCCGGGGCTCCGCCTCGATGGCGGCCCGCACCTTCTCGACCGCGAAGTTCCCGTGTCCCGTGTCGTCGAGCACGGAGAGGACGAGCGAGCGGGTGTCCGTGTCGAGGCGGGCGGCGATCTCCCGGTAGAAATCACTGGCGATGGAGTCGCCGACGTATGCCTTGACCAGGCCCTCCAGCCAGTCGGACGGGGCGGTCTGGCGGTGGAAGTCGTCCAGCGCCCTGGCGAACGGCTCCATGGCCGCGGCAGGGGTCTCCTCGATGGCCGTGAGCCGGTCCGTCAGCTGCTCGAAATGATGGAATTCGGCGGACGCCATCTTCGCCAGAGCCGCCTTGTCACCGAGTGTCGGCGCGAGTTTGGCATCCTCGGCGAGCCGCTCGAAGGCCGCGAGTTCCCCGTAGGCGAGCGCGCCGAGCAGATCCACGACCGCGGCGCGGTACTGGGGGTCGGCGGACGCGGTGACCCAGTCCTGGGCGGCGATTCCGGTCGGTGCGGGTACTTCGTCGGATGCTTCAGTGGCGTTGTCAGACGTCTCCATGGAGCGCAGAATAGCCCGCTCCGGCAGGGACGGAAGGGCCTGGCCGACGGGATACATCACACCGTTCCGATGAATTCGCCCAACACACATGCGCGAATCCGGGGTACAGTGGTATTGCGCCTACTGAGCATTTTCCTGTGCCAGGAGCGCGATCTGAATGAGGATGCCCGGTCGGTGGCCCGATCGGCTCCGACCCGACAGCCCTCCACGCGGGGCGTACACCTCGTACGACCGCAGAGGAGGGGCCCCCTCAGCGGCACGAGCGCTCGAGCGACGGCAGTGGTCCCGCGCCACCCGGCCCATCCACGGCCGGATGACCAACCCCGGCACGGTACGACCCCCAGCGTTCGCCTCGGGCCGCGTCTCACAGAAGAGGCAGCACCCTGACTACGTTCCGCGATCTCGGAATCCTGACAGAGACGGCCGAAGCCCTCGAGGCGGTCGGCATCATGTCCCCCTTCCCCATCCAGGAGATGACGCTCCCCGTGGCGCTCTCCGGCTCCGACGTCATCGGCCAGGCCAAGACCGGCACCGGCAAGACGCTCGGCTTCGGTCTTCCGCTCCTGGAGCGCGTGACCGTCCCCGCCGACGTCGAGGCCGGCCGTGCGGCTCCCGAGAAGCTGACGGACGCGCCGCAGGCCCTGATCGTCGTCCCCACCCGTGAGCTCTGCCAGCAGGTGACCAACGACCTGCTCACCGCGGGCAAGGTCCGTAACGTCCGTGTTCTCGCGATCTACGGCGGCCGGGCGTACGAGCCCCAGGTCGAGGCCCTGAAGAAGGGCGTCGACGTGGTCGTCGGCACCCCGGGCCGGCTGCTCGACCTGGCCGGCCAGCGCAAGCTCGACCTCTCGCACATCCGCGTCCTCGTCCTGGACGAGGCCGACGAGATGCTCGACCTGGGCTTCCTGCCCGACGTCGAGCGCATCATCACCATGCTGCCGCCGAAGCGCCAGACGATGCTGTTCTCGGCCACCATGCCCGGTGCCGTCATCAGCCTCGCGCGCCGCTACATGTCGCAGCCGACGCACATCAACGCCACCTCGCCCGACGACGAGGGCACGACCGTCAAGAACACGGCGCAGTTCGTCTACCGCGCCCACTCGATGGACAAGCCCGAGATGGTCTCCCGCATCCTGCAGGCCGAGGGCCGCGGACTCGCGATGATCTTCTGCCGTACGAAGCGGACGGCCGCCGACATCGCGGAGCAGCTGGAGAAGCGCGGCTTCGCGTCCGGCGCGGTCCACGGAGACCTCGGCCAGGGCGCGCGCGAGCAGGCGCTGCGCGCCTTCCGCAACGGCAAGGTGGACGTCCTCGTCTGCACCGATGTCGCCGCGCGCGGCATCGACGTCGAGGGTGTGACCCATGTCATCAACTACCAGTCGCCGGAGGACGAGAAGACCTATCTCCACCGCATCGGCCGTACCGGCCGCGCGGGCGCCAAGGGCATCGCGATCACACTGGTCGACTGGGACGACATCCCGCGCTGGCAGCTGATCAACAAGGCGCTGGACCTGAAGTTCCCGGACCCGCCCGAGACGTACTCCACCTCCCCGCACCTGTACGAGGAACTGCGCATCCCGGCCGGCACCAAGGGTGTCCTGCCGCGCGCCGAGCGGACCCGTGCAGGTCTGCGCGCGGAGGAGGTCGAGGATCTCGGCGAGACCGGCGGCCGTGGCCGCAAGTCCGTCGTCTCCGCCCCGGCTCCCCGTGAGGAGCGCCCGCCGCGCACGCCGCGTCAGCGTCGTCGCACGCGGGGTGGCAGCACTCCCGAAGAGGGCGCCGTGACCGTGCCCACGCCCGCCGCGGAGGCGGTCGCCGACGAGGCGGAGCCGCGCACCCCGCGCCGCCGTCGCCGTACCCGTGCCGCGGTCCCCGAGGCCGTGACGGAGACGGCGGTGGCCGTGGCCGAGACACCGGTCGCCGAGCCCGCACCCGTGGCCGGGACCGAGCCGGCCGCGGAGGCCAAGCCCCGCCGTCGCCGTACCCGTGCCGCGGCCACCGAGCCGGCCGCTGCGGCGGCCGTCGCGCCGGCCCCCGTCGCCGAGCCGGTCGTCGACTTCCAGACCGTGGCAGCCGCCGCACCGGCGGCGGAGCCCGTGGCCACCAGGCCGCGCCGCCGTACCCGGGTCGTGAAGCCGGCCGACGAGGTCGACTTCCAGATCGCTCCGGCCTCCGAACCCGTGACCGAGACCAGGCCGCGCCGCCGTACCCGGGCCGCCGCCAAGCCGAAGGCCGAGGTGGAGGCCGCCACCGCCGCCACCGAGGAAGCCGCGGAGACCAAGCCGCGACGTCGCCGGCCGCGCGCCACGGCCGCGGAGAAGGCGGAGACCGCCGCGGTGACCGAGGCCGCACCGGACGGCGAGGCGGCGCCCGCCAAGCCGCGCAGGCGCCGTTCCCGCGCTGCGGCGGCCTCCGAGACCGCCGAGGGCTGATCTCCGGCCGCAGACGCCCTTCGTACGGCCCCGGTCCCCGCGCTGCGGGGACCGGGGCCGTACGTCTGCCCGGGCGCGGCCGGGGCCCCGGCGATACCCTCGGCTCCATGAGCCGGCCGCCCACTTTCACCCCGCCCTCCTGTGCCCGTGCCCGCGTACTGCGCACCACGCGGGGGGACTTCGCCGTGCTGGACGCCACGCCGCCCGCCCGCGCCCACTCCACCGCGCTCCTGCTGCCCGGGTACACCGGCAGCAAGGAGGACTTCATCGCACTGCTCGAGCCCCTCGCCGCGGCCGGATTCCGCGTGCTGTCCGTCGACGGCCGAGGGCAGTACGAGACCGAGGGGACGGGCGGGCCCGGGTCCTACGCCCAGGGCGAGCTGGCCCGTGACGTGCTGGCCCAGGCCGCTGCCGTCGACGGCGCCGGGCCGGCCGGTGGCATCCATCTGCTCGGACACTCCCTGGGCGGCCAGATCGCCCGCGCGGCGGTGCTGCTGGACGCCGCGCCCTTCCGTTCCCTGACCCTGATGTCGTCCGGTCCCGCGGAGATCGACCCTGCCCAGCAGAAGAAGGCACGGCTGCTCGGTGACGCGCTGAGCCGCTGGAGCATGGCCGAGGTCTGGCAGATGATGCGGGTGATGGACCCGCCCGAGGACGCGGACACGGGCGACGGCGAGGACCTGCGCCGCCGCTGGATGCGTCACGACCCGGCGCAGCTGATCGCCACCGGTGCGCAGTTGTCGGCCGAGCCGGACCGGGTCGAGGAGCTCGCCGCGCTGTCCCTCCCCGTGCACGTGATCTCGGGCGAGCGCGACGACGTCTGGCCGGTGCCGCTGCTGGACGGCATGGCGCAGCGGCTGGGCGCCCGCCGCACTGTGATCGAGGGCGCCGAACACTCCCCCAACACGGCCCGGCCGCTGGAGACGGCCGCGGCGCTCGTGTCGTTCTGGGCCGGTCTCTGAACCGGAGGCCACCGGGGAGTCCGGTCCCGGGGCGGGTGCTCCGCCCCGGGACCGGCCTTCGGTCAGCTCACCTCGCTGAAGGACTTCCAGCCGGTGCCGATCCTGACCCCTGACCGGACACCGCCCGCGCCGTTCCCGTCGTAGCGGTACAGGTCACCGGTGGCGGTGCGGGCGACGAGGTCGTCCGTACCGTCGCCGGTGAGGTCTCCGATGCCGACGATGTCCGCCATGCCGCTCCAGCCGGTGCCGATCCTGACGCCGGACCGGACACCGCCGGTGCCGTTCCCGTCGTAGCGGTACAGGTCACCGGTGGCGGTACGGGCGAGGAGGTCGCCGGCCCCGTCCTTGTTGAGGTCACCGGCCCCCACGACCGTCAGGGACTTCCATCCCGTGCCGATCCTTCCCACCCGGGTGAGCTTCCCCGCCTCCGTTCCCGCGTACATGTACAGGTCCCCGGTCGCGACCTGGCGCGCGATCAGGTCGGGGCGCCCGTCGCCGTTGAGGTCTCCGGAGCAGGAATAGCTGTCGAAGCCGTTCCAGCCGGTGCCCAGCGGGACGGACGGCGTCGCGGGGGTGACGACGTCCCCGCAGTCAGGTGTGTGACGGTGCATCACTCCCGCGCTGTCGCGTACGAGGGTGTCGTTGCATCCGTCGGCGTCGAGGTCCCCGAACGGGGTGAGGGTGGACGTGGTGGGCCAGATACCGCCGTCGGCCTTGGCCGAGACCACGTGGGACGCGTTCCCCTTGTAGACGAGCAGTCCACCGGTGGCGGACCGCGCGTACAGGTCGGGGAAACCGTCGGCGCCGACATGGTCCCGGCGCGCGGCGGGAGGCACGGCGGGCCTCAGCCCGGTGCCCGCCGTCCACAGCTGCTCGCCCTGTGCCCAGACGGCTGTCGCGTTGCCGTCGGGGCCGACGGCGACCGCTCCTTCCGCGTAGTCGGAGGGGGCCTTGCTGAGCTTCGTGGCCGGCGTCCAGGCGCCGTCGGTGCGGGCGGCGGTGAAGAAGGACCTGCCGCTCTCCTCGTCCTGTACCCAGCCCACCTGGACGGTGCCGTCGGCGCCGATGCCCGCGTCGAACTGCTCGGGCACGTACGCGCCGGACAGCGTCCTGATCCCGGACCAGTCACCGGTCGCCGCCGAGCGGGTGGACGTACGGACGCCGTAGACGTCCTGGTAATCGACCCATACGAGGGTGACGTCACCGTCCGGCCCGACCAGGGGTTCCCTGAGCTGCGCCGAGTCCCCCACCGCGGACGTGTGGAGCGGGCCCCACCCTCCGCCGGCCGCGGGCCTGACCGCCGAGACGACGTCCGACCCCCCGTCGTCCTCCCTGTAGCGGACCCAGGCCACGGCCGTGGTGCCGTCCGGCCCCGTGGAGAGGCGGGGACCGCCCCCTTCGGCGGGTGCGGACAGTTGCGCGGGGGTGCTCCATCCGGTGGCGCCGGCGGCCTTTTCCACGACCTTGGTCGTCGTGCCTTCGGCGACGTTGTGCGCCCAGGCCACCGTGGCCGTGCCGTCCGGGGCGACCACGGCCTGCGCCGCGCCCGCATCGGAGCCGACCAGTACGGCCGGCGCCGACCACACGCCGCCGGGCCCGGAGCGCTCGGAGACCTGCAGCAGGCTGTTACGGCCTTCGCTCTTGCGCCAGACGGCCACACTCCTGCCGGAAGGGGTGCCGGCGAAGGCGACCTCGCCGATGAAGGTGTCCGTCGCGATGTCCGTCGCGGCGGGCCACGAGGCGGCACCCTTGCCGAGGGTCGCCGTGCGCAGTACGGAACTGCTCCCCTGGTTGTCGACCCACGTGACGGTGGCCGAGCCGTCCGGGGCCGTCACGAGCGTGACGCTTTCCCGCCCCGCCGGCAGGACGTCCAGCACCGTGGTGGCGCCCCACTCGGCACTCGCCGCCGGGCGGACGGCGACACTCAGTTCCAGCTGGCGGGTGACAGGGACGGTGCGGTACCAGAGGCCGACGACGCTGCCGTCCGACAGGGTCCGCACATCGATGACCTCATTGATGTCCTGTGCGCCGGTCAGCGCCGCCGGCTCGCTCCACGGGCCGGACTGTGCGGCGACCGCCGCGGGTGCGGTCGCCAGCACCGTGGCGGTCGTGGCGCCCAGGCCGACCGCTCCCAGGGCCAGCGTGGGCACCAGTGCCGCGGTGATGATTCTGTGCTTCTTCTTCAATTCGGGTCCTCCCCCTCGCACATGTGTGCGTGAGGCTAGCCGACCCGTCCTGGTACGCACTCAGCATATTCAGCGTCGGGCATGTCAGTACTGCGCCTGCAGGTGCTGCCAGAAGCCGTCGCGCAGCGCCCGGCGCAGGTGGGCGTGGCCGCGCAGCGAGTGCTGGAGGAGCCGTTCGGCCTCGACGAGCAGGTCCTGGTCGACGGAGCCCGGCAGGTAGGGGTGGCCGGGCAGCAGGTCGGCGAGAGCCTCACGGCCGCGCGAGGAGAGCCAGCCGGCGGCGATCTGTGCTCCGACGAAGCGGACGTCCTCGCGTGCGGGCGCCGGGCTGTCGTCCTCGTACATCGTGACGGAACGGCGGGTCACGTACGGACGGCAGAAGTCGAGGTCGAAGGTGCGCTGGCTGTCCACCTCCCAGAGCAGCGGCTCCGCCTGGTTACGGCCTTCGCCCGCCTCGATGCCCCAGAGATGGACGCGGGCGCCGTAGCCCTGGGCGGCTTCGACGGCCGAGACCAGGTCCTCGTCGCCGCCCACGAGTGCCGCGTCACTGATGGCGCGGTGCCGGGCGAGCGACTCCAGGTCGGTGCGGATGAGTGAGTCGACGCCCTTCTGCTGGTTGTTGCCGTTGAGGTTGCCGAGCCTGACCTTGACGTCGGGGAGTTCGGCGATGGACTGCTGCTCGGCGGTGTGGATCCGGCGCCTGGCCCCGTCGTAC
Organism: Streptomyces sp. NPDC014623; assembly: GCF_043088245.1. Taxonomy (NCBI): domain Bacteria; kingdom Bacillati; phylum Actinomycetota; class Actinomycetes; order Kitasatosporales; family Streptomycetaceae; genus Streptomyces; species Streptomyces sp. NPDC014623. The sequence continues at coordinate 11,625 of NZ_JBIBZU010000001.1, forward strand.
CAGTACACGCGCAGCAGCCTGCTGTCCGCGAAGATCGTGCGGGCCTTGTCGATGAAGGCGTCGATCAGCCCTTCCGCGTCCAGGTCGAAGGACCGGCGGTCCTCGGTGCCGGTGACGAGCAGCCCGGCGGCCGCGTAGACGTAACCCGCGTCCACGAAGATCGCGTGGGTGGAGGGGGTCTTCGACACCTCGGCGAGTACGCGCTGGAGCAGCTCGTTGGTGCGGTCCAGTTGTTCGAGGACGCCGGGCTCCTCGTCCGTCCGCGCGTCCGCGTGACTCATATGGTCCTCATCGTCTGCGCATGGCCGATTACCGGCGGGTACTTAGACATCCAAAAATTTTCCTTAGCGTAGGGAATGTTTGCGACAGGCAAGTCGTTGAACCCCTTGTGGAGCGTGAGACGCAGGCATCTCGCGCTCCCCATCCTTGCGGACGGTGAGCCCGTCCTCCCAGTAGTTCTCCAGCAGGAGGATCAGACGAAGGGAAGCCATATGCGCTTCGAGATCATGCGACTCGACGATGTCGACGGTACCGCCGTGGACAGCACCGTCGTGGACGCCGCCTCCGTCAACCGGATCGTGCAGCAGGCCGCGGCGATGGGCCAGCGCATCTACATCCGGCCGGCCGACACGTCGGCTTCGTGACACCTTGCTCTGCTTCGAGTCGCTGATGTCGAGCGGATGACGGACTGAAGACGACGCGCCCCCGCACGGACGATCCGTGCGGGGGCGCCGTGGTGTCCGGGCCGCCGGAGTCAGGAGCCCTGGATGACCTGGGTGACACCGTTGATGATCTGCTGCACGGCGATGGCCGACAGCATCATTCCGGCGAGCCGGGTCACCAGGACCACGCCGCCGTCCTTGATCACGCGGATGATCAGCAGCGAATACCGCATGGCCAGCCAGAGCACGAGATGCATCGCGACGATCGCCGCCCAGACCGAGATCTGCCCGGTGGCCCCGTCGGCGTCCTGCACCGCGAGGATCACCGAGACGATCGCGCCGGGTCCGGCGAGCAGCGGCATGCCGAGCGGCACGAGGGCCACATTGACGTCCTTGGTCTGCGTCGGCTCGTCCGTCTTTCCGGTGAGCAGGTCCAGCGCGATGAGCAGCAGGAGGAGTCCGCCCGCGATCATGAGGGCGGGGACGGAGACGTGCAGGTAGTCGAGGATCTGCTGGCCGAGCAGACCGAAGACGGCGATCACGCCGAAGGCGACCGCGACGGCCTGCAGAGCCATCCTGCGCTGCACCTTGGCGGGGCGGCCTGCGGTGAGGGCCAGGAAGATCGGGGTGATTCCGGGCGGATCCATAATCACAAAAAGGGTGAGAAAAAGGGATCCGAAGACAGCGATGTCGAACACGGTGAGCCTTGCGAGAGAAGAGCGGGCCGAACAGGAGGGTTCGTGCGTCCGCGCGTCACGAGGACGCCCGGACACACGGGGGCGGAGAAGAGGGAGGAAGGTGCCCCGGTTACGCGGGGAGCGGTCCACCGGCGCCCGGCACGGGGAAGGCCCCCGTGGCGCGCCGGGTGATCTCACCGTAGATCTCGGGGTCGGTGGTGTACTCCCCGAGCCGGACGGTCTTGCGCGAGCCGTGGTAGTCGCTGGACCCGGTGGGGAGCAGTCCGAGGTCCGCGGCGAGCCCTCGCAGCCGGTCCCTGGTGGGGGCGTCGTGGTCCATGTGGTCCACCTCGATGCCGTCGAGACCGGCGGCGGCCAGCCTCACGATCACGGCTTCGGGGACGACCTCGCCGCGCTTGACGGCGAGCGGATGGGCGAAGACGGTCACGCCGCCCGCAGCCTTGACCAGCCGGATCGCGTCGAACGGGTCGAGCTCGTGCTTGTCGGCGTACGCACGTCCGCCGTTCCCGAGCCAGGCCGAGGTGAAGGCGTCGGAGACCGAGTCGACGACACCGAGTTCCACGAGCGCGGTGGCGACGTGCGGTCGACCGACCGAGCCGTTACCGGCGATCCGCGCGACCTGCTCCCAGGTGACCGGGACGCCGAGCTCCTGGAGCCTTCGCACCATGGCCTGTGCCCGTGGTACCCGGTCGTCCCGCACGAGCTCACGCTCACGGGCCAGTTCGGGCTCGGCCGGGTCGAAGAGGTAGGCCAGCATGTGAAGGCCGATGCCGTCGACGCGGCAGGAGAGTTCGGCACCCGTGACGAGCGTGAGGCCCTCGGGGAGGGCGGCTGCCGCTTCCGCATGGCCGCCGACCGTGTCGTGGTCGGTCAGGGCGACGACGTCGAGACCCGCGGCAGCGGCGTTGGCCACCAGTTCGGCGGGGGTGTCCGTGCCGTCCGAAGCGGTGGAGTGGGTGTGCAGATCGATGCGCACGACGCGTACTCCAGGGCTGGCGGGCGGACAGGGACGGTCAAGGATAACCGCCGGGCGTCACCCGTACGGCCCCCGGCCGCAGCACCGCCACGGGATCACGGCGGTGTGAGCAGCCGGGGGCTGAGCGCTCCGCACGGCAGCAGATCCACTTCCCCGCCGGCGTCGCGCAGGTCGGTCAGTACCAGCTCGTCGTACATGAGGAGTCCGGACTGTTCGGGCCAGATGACCGCCCACAGCCACAGGCCCCGTGCCTCACCCGCGAAGACCGCCCGGTCGGCGGGGGCGTCCGGGACGTGCCAGAGCGCGGTGGGGCGTCCCGCCGCGAGCACCTTGGCGTCCGGGGCCGCGTCGAGGCGCAGGCAGGAGCCGGGGTCCAGGCCGTCGATGCCGGCGTAGCGGGCGCCGAGCCCGACGCCGAGCTCCTCGGCGACGAGCAGCATCTCACCCATCCCCCCGAGCGGCCCGGGGCCCGAGCACGCGACAGCGGTGGCCCGGCCGCCGCTGCGGTCGTCGCCCGCGTACGCCGCGCCCGTGAACAGCCAGCCCACCGGAAGCGGCCAGGGCATCCACACCGGCACCTGCGCCCGGTGCACCACCACGCCCAGCGCCTCGACGCCGGGTGGGACCACCGGCTGCATCGGGTGCACCTGCCCGTGCGCGGAGCACTGCCAGGCGTCGGAGAAAAGCCCGGGCGCCCTGACCCGGCCACCGCATTTCGGGCAACTGGGTTCGCCCCTCATAACGCCCAACGGTCCTCTCCGTCCGTCGTCACGTCAAGGACGATCACCCGTCCGCAGCGGGGCTCCCGCCGGCAAAGATAGATGTAATTTGCATTCATTAGAATGTCTAACTTATTCTGTGCATAACACAACGACCTAGTGGAGAGCGAGAGAACCATGCGGGGAGAGGATCCGTTCGACGAAGGGGCGACCAGCATCCTGCGTCAGCCGAGGGCCGTCTGGGCCACGGCCGGCGCCTCGGTCGTGGCCTTCATGGGGATCGGCCTGGTGGACCCGATCCTGCCGTCCATCGCCAAGGGACTCGAGGCCACGCCCAGCCAGGTGTCCCTGCTGTTCACCTCGTACTTCCTGATCACCGCGGTGGCGATGCTAGTGACCGGCTTCATCTCCAGCCGCATCGGGGGACGCAGGACCCTGCTGGCCGGCCTGGCGCTGGTCGTGGTCTTCGCCGCACTCTCCGGCACCTCCTCGTCCGTCGCCGGGCTGGTCGGATTCCGGGCGGGCTGGGGCCTGGGCAACGCCCTGTTCGTGTCCACCGCCCTCGCCGTGATCGTCGGCGCCGCGGCCGGCGGCAGCGCGGCGGCGATCCTGCTGTACGAGTCGGCGCTCGGCCTCGGCATGGCGTGCGGGCCGCTGGTCGGCGCCCTGCTGGGCGACGCCAGCTGGCGCTACCCCTTCTTCGGCACCGCCGCCCTCATGGCCGTCGGCTTCCTCTGCATCGCGGCCTTCCTCGAGGAGCAGCCCAGGCCGGCCCGGAAGACCTCACTGCTCGACCCCCTCAAGGCGCTCGGCCACGGCGGGCTGGCCTCGGTCGCCACGTCGGCGTTCTTCTACAACTACGCGTTCTTCACGGTCCTGGCCTTCACACCGTTCGTGCTGAACATGTCGCCCTACAGGTCGGGAGCGGTCTTCTTCGCCTGGGGCCTGCTGCTCGCCGTGTTCTCGGTGCTCGTCGCACCGCGCCTGCAGCGGCGGTTCGGTTCGCTGAAGGTGGTCGGCGGCTCCCTGGTGCTGTTCGCCGCGGACCTGGTGGTCCTCGGATACGGCAACCACACGACGGCCATCGTCTGCACCGTCGTCTCGGGCGCCTTCATCGGCATGAACAACACCGTCTACACCGAGCTGGCCCTCGGCGTCTCCGACGCGCCCCGCCCGGTGGCGAGCGCCGGTTACAACTTCGTCCGCTGGTTCGCCGCGGCAGCGGCGCCCTACCTCGCTCCGAAGATCGAGGAGTGGAGCGACGTCCACGTCCCGTTCGTGGCCGCCGCCGTCGCGGCCCTCGTCGGCGCGGTGGTCATCGGGGCCAGGCGCGCCGCGCTGACCCACGAGGCGGAAGAGCTGAAGCCGCGTCACGCCACGGAGGACGGCGCCGCCGTCCTCACCGGCTGACCCGCCGGCCTCCCGCGCCGGCCCCGCCCACGGCTCCCCCTCCCGGCCGCGCGGCGAGGCTCCCCGGGTCCGGGGTCTCAGTCAAGAGGTACGGACGCGCGCAGCGGGTCCCGCAGATCCGTCCCCTGCGAGAGCCAGCGCTCCTGGAGCTCCTGCGCGCCCCTGACCCGCTTCCAGGCCGCTTCGTTGTGCGTCATCGGCAACAGCGGCAGGAAGCGCACCGGGTCCATCGGGGCGTCCAGTTCCAGGTCCTCGACGAGGCCGCCCGGCTCGGCGACCAGGACGGAGCTGAAGGGGGCCCCGGTCCACAACGGCTGCCCGAGGTCCAGCGACGCCCCGGGGGCCACGATCAGCCCCTCGACCTGCGGGGAGGCCGCGAGTACCGCGAGGGGCCGCAGCACCTGGTCGGTGTCGGCGAGACCCACCCGTACGGACAGGACCAGTTCGGCGCGCGGGCCCTTCACGGGGTCGGCGAGCGGTGAGGTCGGATCGGCCATCGGCTGGGCGGACATGCCGAGGGTGGCGTAGCGCACCACGTCACCGTCGACGAAACGGAGCACCTCGATGCGGTCCGTGCCGAGGAACGTCACCTCGGCGCGTGCGTCCGGGTCCCCCAGCGCCGTGCGGAGCCGGGATTCGACCAGATCAAGAATTTCTCCCATGCCGCGAGCATAGAACGCGTAAGGGATGGGAAGAGAAAGGGATTGGCTCCTCACTCGGCTGATAGCCTGAGGCGTCGGTCGGGACAGCACGCGGAGCGCGCTCTCAGTCCCGGCAACACGTGATCCCCCACGGGGGACCGGCCGGAGGAGGTGGGGCTGCGGTGGATCCAAGTCGACCGTGCAGTACCGACCGCTCTTCCGCACGACGCCTTTCTTCTGTGCTCTGACGCCCTTCCGGGCCGTCATCACGGCAGTTCGCGCAGCGGAAGAGCCCCGCGTTTTTGCCTGTCTGTAGCGAACGCCGCCGTCATCGTGCCCGCGCGGTGCCGCCCGCTTTGCGGACGTGAGCGCACGTCCTCGTTCCGGGCTGTTCCACGTGCCCGCCGACGGCCCTCCGTGAAGAGGAGCCAGCCTTGTCGATGATCCGTGACCTGCGCGCCGCCGTGCGCCCGTCCCTGCGCAAGAGCAACACCCCGTACAACAGCTACGACGCCACCCGTGACCCGTCCGCCTCCAGCGCCGTCGTCGACTGCGCGGTCTACCGGGACGGGCGCCGGCTCACCGAGGCCTCCTGCCTGACCCCGCGCGAGGCGATGCTGCGCGTACGGGAGGAGGGCGGCTTCGCCTGGATCGGTCTGCACGAGCCGACCGAGGAGGAATTCTCCGGCATCGCCCGGGAGTTCGGGCTCCACCCGCTCGCCGTCGAGGACGCGGTCCACGCCCATCAGCGCCCCAAGCTCGAGCGGTACGACGACACGCTCTTCACCGTCTTCAAGACGATCCACTACGTCGAGCACGCCGAACTGACCGCGACCAGCGAGGTCGTGGAGACCGGTGAGGTGATGTGCTTCACCGGCCGGGACTTCGTGATCACGGTCCGGCACGGCGGGCAGGGCTCGCTGCGCGCCCTGCGCCACCGTCTCCAGGAGGATCCGGAACTGCTCGCCAAGGGCCCGTCCGCGGTGCTGCACTCCATCGCCGACCATGTCGTCGACGGGTACATCGCGGTCGCCGCCTCGGTGCAGGACGACATCGACGAGGTGGAGATCGATGTCTTCTCCACCCCCGCCAAGGGAAGTCCACGAGGCTCGGACGCGGGCCGGATCTACCAGCTGAAGCGTGAGGTGCTGGAGTTCAAGCGCGCCGTGTCACCGCTGCTGCGGCCCATGCAGCTGCTGAGCGAGCGCCCGATGCGGCTGATCGACCCGGACATCCAGAAGTACTTCCGGGATGTCGCCGACCACCTGTCCCGGGTGCACGAAGAGGTCATCGGCTTCGACGAGCTGCTCAATTCGATCCTCCAGGCCAATCTGGCGCAGGCCACCGTGACGCAGAACGAGGACATGCGCAAGATCACGTCCTGGGCGGCCATCATCGCCGTGCCGACGATGATCTGCGGCGTCTACGGCATGAACTTCGACCACATGCCCGAACTGGAGTGGACGTACGGCTATCCGATGGTGCTGGCGCTCATCGGTGTCGTCTGTTTCTCCATCCACCGCATGCTCAAGCGCAACGGCTGGCTCTAGGACCTCCCGTTCGGATCACGCCGGGCTCGCGGAACCCGGCACGCACATCTGCGGCGTCGCCTCGGTCCTCCGTCTTGCGTCTGCACGCACCGGACCCCGCTCCCTGATCCGGCCTGCTCCGGACGAAAGACCCAATAGAGTTCGGGCATGACTGCTGCTGACGTGTTGCTTGCCCGGGCTCTCGTCGAGGAGGCCACCAAGAAGTCCGGCCTGATCTGGGTGCGGGGGACCGGGCCGTCCCGGGCGCTGTGGCACGTGTGGCACGAGGGCGCGGCCGTGCTCGTCGGGGACGGCCCCGGGGAGCAGCCGCTGCCGGCGGGACTGGACACCGGTGCGGTCGCCGAGGTGACCGTACGCAGCAAGGACAAGGGCGGCAGGATCGTGGCCTGGACCGCCGCGGTCACGGTGCTGGAACCGCGTTCGGAGGAATGGGAGGCGGCGGTCGGGGAGCTCAAGGGCAAGCGGCTCAACGCCCCGGACGCCGAACGGATGACGGAGCGCTGGGCACGCGAATGCCGGGTCGTGCGCCTGACACCCGGCGACTCCCGCACCGACCTGCCGGACTCCTCGCAGGCCGCTCGGCCGCTGCCCACCGGGGCGACCACGCGGCGCGCGGCGCCCGCGGCGCTCCCCCGGCTGCTGTTGAAGCGCCGCGGTAAGCGCTGACCGGCTTCGCCGGCGGAGGGCCCGGACAGCCGGCCGGCCCCGTCAGCCGGAGGACCTGGGGAGCTCGCCGCCGTAGTCGACGGTCTCGTCCTCGGCCGGCGCCTCCAGCGGGAAGGCCTCGCCCCAGTCGGCGAGGGTGACGGTGCCGCCGCCGCCGCCGCGGGCCATGCGCAGGGGATACGGAGTGCCCTTGAGGGAGACGTCCAGTGCGCCCCCCTCACCCTTTCCGCCCATGATCTGCACGGTGCGTACCCCGCCGATCGTGGCCCGGTCACCCTTGTTGATCTTCCCGTGCAGTGCGAGCACCCCGTCGAGGAGCGTCTTCTTCTCCGTGAAGACGCGCATCTGCTGGTAGGTGGGGTCGTCCTCGGGGACCTTCACGTACTTGCCGCCCAGCTTGTCCGCCGCCTGGTCGCTCTCGTCGCCGCCCCTCTCGTCCTTCCAGAAGGCCGCGTCCGCTTTGAGGAAGAGCTCGTCACCGATGCGCAGCAGCGCGAAGGTGTTCTGCTTCGAGGTGACCGACCCCGTGCCGCCGTTGCCGCTGAGCTGCATGTTCAGGGTGTACGTACCGCCCTTGCCGACCAGTTTGCCCGTGAGCCGCACCGCGTCGGCGGCATCGGCGGCGGCCCGTGCCTTCCTGTCGATCTGCGCGGCCGTCAGCTTGCCGACGCCGTTGGTCCCCTTGTCCGGGTCCTCTCCGGCACAGGCCGTGAGCGCGACGGTCAGACCCGCGCAGAGCACCACGGCGGAAGCGGTCCGGCGACGGGCCCGGACGGCCGGGGCGGAAGAGGTCACAGGCGCACTGCCTCTCGTCTGTGTGTCGGGGGTTCGCAGACGGCAGCGTACCTGTGCCGCGCACCCCGTTCGACAGAGCGCCGTGCGGACGGTCCGCCCGGGCGTCGCCCACCGGCACGGGCTAGCCTGATCACGGCGAACGAGGACGCGAGGAGCAGAGGGAGGCGCACAGGATGGCGGCAGTCACTCCCAGGGTCTTCGTCTCGCACCTCTCCGGCGTACCGGTCTTCGACCCGAACGGCGATCAGGTCGGCCGGGTCCGCGATTTCGTGGCGATGCTCCGGGTCGGCGGCAAACCGCCACGACTGCTCGGCATGGTCGTCGAGGTCGTGAGCCGCAGGCGCATCTTCCTGCCGATGACCCGGGTCACGGGGGTGGAGTCGGGGCAGGTCATCACCACGGGCGTGGTCAACATGCGGCGCTTCGAGCAGCGTCCGACCGAGCGACTCGTCCTCGGTGAGTTCCTTGACCGCCGGGTGCGTCTGGTGGAGACGGACGAGGAGGTGACGGTCCTCGACGTCGCCATCCAGCAGCTCCCGGCCCGCCGCGACTGGGAGATCGACAAGTTCTTCGTGCGCAAGGGGCGCGGCGGAGCCCTGCGCCGCAAGGGCGAGACGCTGACCGTGGAGTGGTCGGCGATCAGCGGCTTCTCGCTGGAGGAGCACGGGCAGGGTGCCGAGAGTCTGGTGGCGACCTTCGAGCGGCTGCGCCCGACCGATGTGGCCAACGCGCTGCACCACCTGACGCCCAAGCGCCGGGCGGAGGTCGCCGCGGCCCTGGACGACGACCGGCTCGCGGACGTCCTGGAGGAGCTTCCCGGTGACGACCAGGTGGAGATCCTCGGCAAGCTGAAGGAGGACCGCGCCGCCGACGTCCTGGAGGCGATGGACCCGGACGACGCGGCCGACCTGCTCTCGGAGCTGCCGGAGGCGGACAAGGAACGGCTGCTGGCCCTGATGCGGCCGGACGACGCGGCCGACGTGCGCCGCCTGCTGTCGTACGAGGAGCGGACCGCCGGTGGTCTCATGACGACCGAGCCGATCATCCTGCGGCCCGACGCCACGGTCGCGGACGCGCTGGCCAGGGTCCGCCAGCAGGATCTGTCGCCCGCGCTGGCCGCTCAGGTGTACGTCTGCCGGTCACCGGACGAGACCCCCACCGGCAGATACCTGGGCACCGTGCACTTCCAGCGGCTGCTGCGGGACCCGCCGTTCACCCTGGTCAGCTCGATCGTCGACAGCGATCTCGTCCCGCTGACGCCGGACACGCCTCTGCCCGCCGTGACCAGCTATCTGGCCGCGTACAACATGGTCTCGGTGCCCGTGGTGGACGAGAGCGGGTCGCTGCTGGGCGCGGTGACCGTCGACGACGTGCTGGACCACCTCCTGCCCGAGGACTGGCGCGAGACGGACTTCCAGGGCGAGGAGGAGGTCTCCGGTGACCGCTGAGGACCGTACGAGGGCTGGGTCGGCCGGCGCCTCGGGCCTCGTGCGCCCGCCGCGGCCACGGCTCGACCAGCCCAGGGCACCGCGGCGCCGGCTGCTGCCCGAGTACGACCCCGAGGCGTTCGGCCGGTTCTCCGAGCGCATCGCCCGTTTCCTGGGCACCGGGCGGTTCATCGTCTGGATGACGCTGATCATCATCCTGTGGGTGGTGTGGAACATCTTCGCGCCGCAGAACCTGCGTTTCGACGAGTACCCGTTCATCTTCCTGACCCTGATGCTTTCGCTCCAGGCCTCCTACGCGGCCCCCCTGATCCTGCTCGCGCAGAACCGGCAGGACGACCGCGACCGGGTCACCCACGAGCAGGACCGCAAGCAGAACGAGCGCTCGATCGCGGACACCGAGTACCTCAGCCGGGAGATCGCCGCGCTCCGGATGGGTCTCGGCGAGGTCGCCACCCGGGACTGGATCCGCTCGGAGCTGGAGGCCATGGTGAAGGACATGGAGGAGCGCCGGCTCCTCCCTCACGCCGAGAGTGACGAAGGCGACCGCTGAGGCGCCACCCGCGCGTAGCCCCCGGCGCCGTACCATCGTCCTTATGGCTACGGAAGACGCGGTGCGCGAAGCACTGGCGACAGTGAACGACCCGGAGATCCACCGACCGATCACCGAGCTGGGCATGGTGAAGTCGGTCGAGATCGATCCTGACGGTGTAGTCGCTGTCACCGTCTATCTCACGGTTTCCGGCTGCCCGATGCGCGAGACCATCACCAAGAACGTGACCGACGCGGTGGCCCGTGTCGAGGGCGTGTCGAGGGTCGAGGTCACGCTCGACGTGATGAGTGACGAACAGCGCAAGGAGCTCGCCTCGTCGCTGCGCGGCGGCACGGCGGAGCGTGAGGTGCCGTTCGCCAAGCCCGGCTCGCTGACCCGCGTCTACGCGGTCGCGTCGGGCAAGGGCGGCGTCGGGAAGTCCTCGGTGACCGTGAACCTCGCGGCGGCGATGGCGGCCGACGGGCTCAAGGTCGGTGTGGTCGACGCGGACATCTACGGGCACAGCGTGCCCCGGATGCTCGGTGCGGACGGCAAGCCCACCCAGGTCGAGAACATGATCATGCCGCCGTCCTCGCACGGCGTGAAGGTGATCTCCATCGGCATGTTCACCCCGGGCAACGCCCCGGTGGTGTGGCGCGGTCCCATGCTGCACCGGGCGCTCCAGCAGTTCCTCGCCGATGTGTACTGGGGCGACCTGGACGTCCTGCTGCTCGACCTGCCGCCGGGCACCGGTGACATCGCGATCTCCGTGGCGCAGCTCGTCCCCAACGCCGAGATCCTGGTCGTCACGACACCGCAGCAGGCCGCTGCCGAGGTGGCCGAGCGGGCCGGCTCCATCGCCGTGCAGACCCATCAGAAGATCGTCGGCGTCGTCGAGAACATGTCGGGCATGCCGTGCCCGCACTGCGACGAGACGGTCGACGTGTTCGGTTCGGGCGGCGGGCAGCGGGTCGCCGACGGGCTGACGAAGACGGTCGGCGCCGAGGTGCCGGTGCTCGGGTCCATCCCGATCGACGTGCGGCTGCGTGAGGGCGGTGACGAGGGCAAGCCCGTCGTCCTGTCCGACCCGGACTCCCCCGCGGGCTCCGCGCTGCGCTCCATCGCGGAGAAGCTGAGCGGCCGTCAGCGCGGACTGTCCGGCATGTCACTGGGGCTCACCCCGCGCAACAAGTTCTGAGCGCCGTACGGGTGGGGGCGGCCTCCTGGAGGAGGCCGCCCCCACCCGTACGCGTGTCGCCCGGTCCTCGTACGACGTGACGCTCAGCTCTCGTACGAGGCGATGTCGCCGATCACCGCGAATCCCAGACCGTAGGCGCTCATCCCGCGCCCGTACGCCCCGATGTGCACTCCCTCGGGGGCCGATCCCGCGAGCACCCAGCCGAACTCGGACTCCCGGTAGTGGAAGTCCACCGGTACGCCGTCCACCGGGAGGGACAGCGTCGACCAGGGCTCCGCACCCAGATCGTGCGCCAGTTCGAAAGCGGTGTCGGTCTGCTGCTTCAGCCATTCGCCACGCAGGGTGTGGTCCATCTGTGAGGGCCAGGTGCAGTCCAGCAGGCCGGAACCCGCCAGCCAGGCCGCCGACGAGACCGTGATGGCGTCCAGCATCCCCGTACCGTCGTCGCTGTGGCGTACGGGGCTGCTGCCCACGGTCACGACCACCGCGAAACGTGCCTTCTCCGCCCCCGTCTCGGTCCGTACGACAGGTTCCTCGCCGTGCCCGGTGGAACCGTGCTGCACCGTGTCGTCCGCCGCGGCGGTGACGTGCATCAGCCAGCGCGGCCCTGTGAAGGCCTCGTCCAGCCCGTACCAGGGGAACGACGCCTTGAGATAGCCGTCGACAGTACGCCGGGTCGCCGGCACCCCCTCTGCGGTGACTGCGCTGGGCGCACCGTCCGCCCCTGCCCGACTCGTCGTCTCCATCTGCCCGGCCGCCTCCTCGATCTTCCACTGATCCGGAGCGGCCCTCCCCCCATGGGCATGGGCACACTCGCACCGGACAGATGGAGAATAGCCATACCGTCCGGACGAGCCGGGATTGACGGTCTCAGGTGGCGTCTGCGTCGAAGGGCGGGCGCTCGTCCTTGGCCGGCTGCGCGGGCTTCTTGAGGAGGTCGGGCGCGGCCGCCGTGGCGGCGCCGGCCCCTGCCGCGCCGGCGGACGTGGCGCTCTCGCGGCCGTTCACCGCGTCGGTGACCTCGGCCATCTCCTTGCGCAGGTCGAAACTCTCGCGGATCTCCTTGATCCCCAGATCGTCGTTCCCGTCCATGAGCTGTTTGCGGACGAACGTCTTGGGGTTGAGGTCCTCGAACTCGAAGTCCTTGAACTGCGGTCCGAGCTCCGAGCGGATGTCTTCCTTGGCACTGTCCGAGAACTCACGGATCTTGCGGATCGTGCGCGTGACGTCCTGGATGACCTTCGGCAGCTTCTCGGGGCCGAATACGAGCACGGCGAGAACCACGAGCGTCAGCAGCTCGAGTGCGCCTATGTCATTGAACACCTTGCTGCTCCTCGTGTTCTCTGCGTGGTCCCCGCGTGTTCTCCGCCGCCAGGTCTTCAAGGGCCCGGACCGCTCCACGGTACCCGGCGAAGCTGTCCGCGCGGTACCTGCCGGTGGCGGTCAGGTGCCGCTCGCCGAACCCAGCGTCAACGTCAGGGGCAGGTCTTTCCCGCCACGGGTCAGGACGAGCCCGAGCCGGTCGCCGGGCCGGTGGGCGCGGATCTTGACGATCAGTTCCTCACCGCTGTGCACCCGTTGGCCCTCCACCTCGGTGATGACGTCGCCGGACCGGATGCCCGCCTTGTCGGCCGGGCCGCCCTCGGTCACCGCCGCTGTGCCGTCGGCCGCCTTGCCTCCGACCTTGGCTCCGTCGCCGGTGAACTCCATGTCCAGCGTGACGCCGATCACCGGATGTGTGGCCTTCCCGGTGTTGATCAGCTCCTCGGCGACCCGCTTGCCCTGGTTGATCGGTATCGCGAAGCCGAGGCCGATGGAGCCGGACTGGCCACCGTCGAGGCCGGAACCGCTGTCGGCGGCACGGATGGCGCTGTTGATGCCGATGACCCTGGCCTCGGTGTCGACCAGCGGGCCGCCCGAGTTGCCCGGGTTGATCGGCGCGTCGGTCTGCAGGGCGTCGACGTAGCTGACGTCGGTGCCGTCCCCCTTCTCGCCGCCCGCGGTGATGGGCCGCTGCTTGGCGCTGATGATGCCGGAGGTGACCGTGTTGGACAGGTCGAAGGGTGCGCCGATGGCCACCACCGGATCGCCGACCTGCACGTTGTCGGAGTTCCCGAGCGGCAGCGGCTTGAGTCCCGAGACGCCGGTCACCTTGACGACGGCCAGGTCGTAGCCGCTGTCCTTGCCGACGATCTCGGCCGGTGCGCTCTCCCCGCTGCTGAACGTGACGGTGATGTCGCCCGTGGAACCCGCGGGGGCGACCACATGGTTGTTGGTGAGGATGTGGCCCTTGCCGTCGAGGACGAATCCGGTGCCCGTGCCCGACTCCGCGGAGCCGTCGACATGCAGGGTGACCACGCTGGGCAGCGCGCTGGAAGCGATACCGGCGATGCTGTCGGGCGCCCGGCCGCCGTCGTCACGGCCGGACTGCGGAAGCTCGACCGTGGTCAGACCGCCGTTGCGTTCGACGTAGGCACCGATTCCGCCGCCGATCCCACCGGCGACGAGGGCGAGCAGCGCGGCTCCGACGAGGACCGGCCCCCGGCGGCCCCCGCGCGGCCGGCTGTCCGGGCCGCCCTGGCCGGGGCCGGGGCGGCTGAGCGGCTGCTGGGGCGAGCCCCACGGGTCGTACCGCAGCCACTGCGAGGTCTGCTGCTCGGTCCGGGGAGTCTGCTGGGCCTGTACGGGGGGCTGGGGGGCCGCGTGCTGCTGCGGCACGGTGTGCGGCGGGGGCGGCGGGGCCCAGGCCTCGGCGTGCCCCTGGCCGCCCGGTACCGGAGCGGGAGCGGCTGTGGGGCCGGGCGCTGCCGTGCCGTGGCTGTTCGTGCCCGCGTACGGCGGTGGTACGGGGGTCCCGTGGGCCGGAGTCGGTACCGGGCGCTGCACCGGCGGCGCGGGCGCCCACGGCCCCGGACCGCCGTAGGGTGGGGTGCTGTACTCGTCGGGCGCGTGCAGCGGCTGTGCGCGGTACGCGGGTGGACCGGTGACCGGCGGCGCGGACGCTTCCGGCGCGGTGACCGGCGGCGCGGGGATGAAATCACCGTCGGGTGTCGTGGGCCTGCTCACCCCGGCCGCGGGCTCGGCGGCTTCGCCGGCGTCCGTGGGTGCCTTCGCGCCCGCGTCGGCGACGGCCGCGGATTCCTCCGGCCCGGCCGTACCGTTCCGTTCCGCCGGGGGACGGCTCCACCACTTCGTTTTCGGCTCGCTGGGCTTCCCGTCGTCCATACTCTCCCCGCAACTGGCCCTTGCACGCCCCACAGAGGCGTCCCTCCCGGAATTCAACCAGGTTTGCGAATCCGTGCGCAGGGTCCCGGTCAGCGCAGAGGGGAAAGCGGGATCGCGTGGTCGTGCAGCGGCGGGGCCGAGCCCGTCGCGGACGGTGCGGAAAGCTTCGGGTCCGTTTCCCCGCCGAGCGCGGCCGAGTACAGCGGACCCGTGCCGGTCGGGCGTATCAGCGGCGGCACGGTCACGTTCAGCACCGGGAAGGTGAACGTACCCCCGGTGATCGCCGAGGTGCTCAGCAGCGAGGGTGCGGAGGCCGGCACGGTCCGGCCGGACGTGTACGGCGCGGCGCTCGGCCGGACCGCCGGATTCTCTCCGAAGGCGAGAGGACCGCCGCCGCTGCGGCCGGCCGCGGGGGTGGCACCGCCGGTCCGGTCCTCCGCGTCGAGCGGAGACGTGCTGGTGCCCGCGCCTTCGGCGCTGAGGGGCGCCTCGGAGCCGTAGTCGAGCGGGAGGGAACCTCCCAGGGCGATGGCCGCGAGCGATACCGCGCTGGCCGCGACGAAGGCGAAGCGCCGGGCACGCCAGGACGACCGGTCGGCTTCACGGCCCACGTCGTGGATACGGAAGCCGGAACCGGGCGAGCCGCCCGGCAGCACGGCGGTCGAGCCGTGGGCCGTGGGGAGGTATCCGAAGCCGTCCAGCGGTGAGCGTCCCGGTTCGGCGGGTCCGCCGGGCTGCATCACGGGGAAGACTCCCTCCCCGAAGCGCCGGCCGCCGTTCGAGCCTGTACCCGGGCCGTCCGCGCCGTCGCCGGAACCCCCGGGAAGGCCTTGCAGGCGGGCGAGGAACCCCTCGGAAGGGGAAGGGGCGGCGGAGGTGGCGAAGGCGCTCTTCAGCCGCCGCTGGGAGTCGGCCTCGGCCTTGCACTTGGCGCAGGTCGCCAGGTGGGCCAGGACCCGCTCCCGGGCATCGTGTTTGAGCTCACCGTCGACGAGCGCGGCGAGCCGGTCCCCCAGGTGCTGCTCCGCGGGGGTCGGACCTGTGCCGTTCACGCCGTACCGCCCTCCCCCGCCAGGACCACGTCCGCGAGGGAACGCTGCTCGGCGCGGGCCTCGGGCGAACGGTGCCGGAGCGCCTTGCGCAGGTGCGAGCGGCCGCGGTGGATGCGGCTGCGCACCGTCCCCAGCTTGACGCCGAGCGTGGCGGCGATCTCCTCGTAGGACAGGCCCTCGATGTCGCAGAGCACGACCGCCGCACGGAATTCGGGCGCGAGGGTGTCCAGTGCCTGCTGTACGTCCGCGTCGAAGTGCGTGTCGTTGAAGACCTGCTGCGGGGACGGCTCACGGCTCGGCAGCCGCTCGGCCGCGTCGTCGCCGAGGGAGTCGAAACGGATCCGCTGCTTGCGGCGGACCATGTCCAGGAAGAGATTCGTGGTGATCCTGTGCAGCCAGCCCTCGAAGGTGCCGGGCGTGTAGGTCGACAGCGACCGGAAGACCCGGACGAAGACTTCCTGGGTGAGGTCCTCGGCGTCGTGCTGGTTACCCGTCAGCCGGTAGGCGAGACGGTACACACGGGCGCTGTGCGTGCTGACGATCTCTTCCCATGAGGGCGGGGTCCACGCCTGGGAATCCGCATCTGAGGCGAAGGTCGCGGTCGGTGCGGAATCGTTGGAAGAACGGTCAGCAATGTCGGTCACGGATTTCGGCCCACCCGCCGACCTGAGAAAACGCCGCAGCGCACCTCTCCGATCCACAGGTTCAGCCGCACCTCCCCTATCGGCTCTGGTGGTGTCCAGTGGAGCCCCTACCATAGCCACCTCGCCCGTTAGCTCCGGATAAGCCTTTTACCTGCTGGCGCCCCGTATCGCCGGGCGCAAGGGGAACATTCCGGACCCGGCCGCGGGGCCCGGTCCATGTGCTGCCCTCCGTCCCTTCCTAACGCCTGGTCCCATCTGCGGGTTCCCGGGTCCAGCGGATACAGTCACCGTTGCGCCAACTACGGGGACAGGAGAGGGTCATTACCGCCAACCGGCAGACGAGCTGGGCATTCGCCGACGCCTTTGTCGCCGAGGAAGAAGCTCTGCTCTGGGCCCGGGACCGGGCACAGGAGACAGGGCTCCGCCCGGTGTCGTCGGGCACCGGTGCGGCTCTGCGCCTGCTCGCTGCCACCGCGGATGCCAAAGCGGTGGCCGAGATCGGCACCGGGACCGGCGTGTCGGGCATCTATCTGCTGCAGGGCATGCGCCCGGACGGCGTCCTGACCACGGTCGACCCGGAGCCCGAGCGCCAGCAGTTCGCCCGTGAGGCCTTCCGCGCCGCGGGCTTCGCCACGAACCGGGCCCGCTTCATCCCGGGGCGCGCCCTCGACGTACTGCCGCGGCTCGCGGACGGCGGGTACGACCTCGTCTTCTGCGACGGCGACCGGCTCGAGAGCCTGGACTGCCTCGCCGAATCGTTGCGCCTGCTGCGACCGGGCGGACTGGTCTGTTTCGAAGGCGTCTTCGCGGACGGCCGCACCATCGACTCGGCCGCACAGCCTGCCGAGGTCCTGCGCCTGCGCGAACTCCTGCGGGCCGTGCGCGAGAGCCAGGAGCTCATGGCTACGCTGCTGCCGGTGGGCGACGGCCTGCTGTGCGCGGTGCGGCGCGGCTGACCGTCCGGCCCCGGGAGCGGACCCCGGCGCACCACTGCCCCGGCACGGAATCCGTGCCGGGGCAGTGGTGAAGTGTGGGCGCCTCCGCCTCAGCCGACGACCTTCTTCAGCGCGTCACCGAGTGCATCGGCCTCGTCCGGAGTCAGCTCGACGACAAGCCGACCGCCGCCTTCGAGCGGAACGCGCATGACGATGCCCCGCCCCTCCTTTGTCACCTCGAGCGGGCCGTCGCCCGTCCGCGGCTTCATGGCCGCCATGCTCGTTCCCCTTCCTGAAACCAGCTCATCGCAGCCGGCGGCCCCATGACAGGCGCTGCCTCACCGGCGTCGAACACAATGCTTCCTCCGCATTATCCCGCATCAGAGACCCCGATGACCAACATCGGCCGGCATCGCTTGCGCAACGCGCACTCTCAAAACCACCCAATACGGCGATCCGGCTGCGATACTGCGCGGCCTCCTCCCCTCAGCCGAGGTCCAATCGTTAGACGCAGGTCACATGTCCGGGCCGCCCGGAGTCCGCCATGCTTGCGTCGACAGGCTCGACGCCGGACCCGTAAGGAGACCCCGCAATGGCCGACATGGCCGACACCACGGCTGACACCGTGCTCACGGACGTGAGCGACGGGCTCGCGACGATCACGATCAATCGCCCCGACGCGATGAACGCCATGAACACCGCGGCCAAGGTCGCGCTCCGCGACGCCCTGCGGGCGGTGGCGGAGGATCCCGCCGTGCGGGCGGTTCTGCTCACCGCCACCGGGCGCGCCTTCTGCGTCGGCCAGGACCTCAAGGAGCATGTCGCCAAGCTCTCCGAGGCCCGCGGGCCGGACGGCGGCAACGCGCTCAGCACGGTGCGGGAGCACTACAACCCCATCGTCCGCGCCCTCACCGAGATGGAGAAGCCCGTGGTCGCGGGGGTCAACGGGGTCGCCGCGGGAGCGGGGCTCGGTTTCGCGCTCGCCGCCGACTACCGCGTGGCCGCGGACACCGCGGCTTTCAACACGTCCTTCGCGGGCGTCGCGCTGACCGCCGACTCGGGCGTCTCCTGGACGCTGCCCCGGTTGATCGGCGCGAGCCGCGCGGCCGACCTGCTGTTCTTCCCGCGTTCGATCTCCGCGCAGGAGGCGTACGAGCTGGGCATCGTGAACAAGGTGGTGCCCGCGGCCGACCTGGCGAAGGAGGCGCACGCGGTGGCCCGTGCCCTGGCGGACGGCCCGACGGTGGCGTACGCCGCCCTCAAGGCGTCCGTGGCGTACGGCGCCGGGCACACGCTCGCCGAGACGCTGGAGAAGGAGGACGAACTCCAGACCAGGGCGGGCGCGTCACAGGACCACACCATCGCGGTCGAGGCGTTCCTCGCCAAGGAGCCGCCGGAGTATCTCGGCAAGTAGGGCGGCCGGGCCGGCACGCAGGGCTACCGGCCGCCGCCCCGGGCCACGCAGCCGGCCAGATGGTCGTCGACCAGACCGCAGGCCTGCATCAGGGCGTACGCGGTCGTGGGGCCGACGAAGCGGATGGACCGCTTCTTCAGCTCCTTGGCCAGCGCGGTGGACTCCGGAGTGACCGCCGGGACGTCCCCGAGGGTGCGCGGGGCCGGCCGTGTCGCCGGGTCGGGTGCGTACGACCAGATGAGCGCGTCCAGTTCGCCCTCGTCCCAGCCGGCCAGGACCTTGGCGTTGGCGAGCGTGGCGTCGATCTTGGCCCGGTTGCGGATGATCCCGGCGTCGGCGAGGAGCCGCTCCTTGTCGGCGTCGGTGAACTCCGCCACCGCGGAGATCCCGAAGCCGGCGAACGCGCTGCGGAAGCCCTCGCGGCGGCGCAGGATCGTCAGCCACGAGAGCCCGGACTGGAACGCCTCCAGGCAGAGGCGCTCGAAGAGGGCGTCGTCGCCGTGGACGGGGCGGCCCCACTCGGTGTCGTGATAGGCGAGGTAGTCCTCCGTGGACAGGCCCCACGGGCAGCGCGGGCGCCCGTCGGCCGCCGGCTCGGCGCCGCTCACCGCCCGGCCTCCCCGCCCTGCGGGCCGTCCTCGGCCGCAGGCGGCTCGCCGGGCCGCTCGAACAGGTCGGGGCCGTTCACCGCGGTCGCCTGGGCCCCGGCGAGCGCCGACTCCAGCTCGGCGATGTGGGCGTCCCGCTCGGCGAGCTCGGCGCCGAGCCTGCCGAGGGCCTCGTCCACGTCCGCCATGCGGTAGCCGCGCACGGCCATGGGCAGCCGCATGGCCTCGACGTCGGCGCGGCCGACAGGGCGGTTCGCGGGCAGCGGGTCGGTGAGCCGCTCGGGCTCGACGTCCTGCAGCACCGCGCTTCCGCCTCCGCCGACCACCGCCAGGGTGACCGCGGCCACGACCACGGCCATCGTGAGCAGCAAGAACCAGAACACGCGCATCTCCCGGGGAGCGGAATACCTGTCCAGGTCAGATCGTGCCATGAGCCACCGGCAGTTAGGGTCGCAGGCGAGCTACAGGGAGGAAGCAGGAATGCGAAGCGGGGCGCTCAGGCTGGGGCGGCGGGAGTTCGGGCCGCACGAGCCGGTGATCATGGCGATCGTGAACCGGACCCCCGATTCCTTCTACGACCAGGGGGCGACCTTCCATGACGAGCCCGCCCTCTCCAGGGTCGAGCAGGCCGTCGCGGAAGGCGCCGCGATCATCGACATCGGCGGGGTGAAGGCGGGCCCCGGTGAGGAGGTGACGGCCCAGGAGGAGGCACGCCGCACGGTCGGTTTCGTGTCCGAGGTGCGCCGCCGCCACCCGGACGTCGTGATCAGTGTGGACACCTGGCGGCACGACGTGGGCGAGGCCGTCTGCGAGGCCGGGGCGGACCTCCTGAACGACGCGTGGGGCGGCGTCGACCCGAAGCTGGCGGACGTGGCCGCACGCTACGGAGCGGGGCTCGTGTGCACGCACGCGGGCGGGGCGGAGCCCCGTACGCGGCCGCACCGGGTCGCCTACGACGACGTGATGGCGGACATCCTGCGGGTGACCCTGGGTCTCGCGGAGCGGGCCGTGGAGCTGGGGGTCAGGCCCGACGGGATCATGATCGACCCTGGCCACGACTTCGGGAAGAACACCCGGCACTCGCTGGAGGCGACGCGCCGGCTGGACGAGATGACGGCCACGGGCTGGCCGGTGCTGGTCTCCCTCTCCAACAAGGACTTCGTCGGGGAGACGCTCGACAAGCCGGTCAAGGAGCGCGTGATCGGCACGCTCGCGACGACGGCCGTGTCGGCGTGGCTGGGGGCACAGGTGTACCGGGTGCACGAGGTCGCCGAGACCCGGCAGGTCCTGGACATGGTGGCGTCCCTCGCGGGCCACCGGCCGCCGGCGGTCGCGCGGCGGGGCCTGGCGTAGGCCCCCCGCCGTGCGACCGCCGGGCGCCGGGCGGTGCACGAAGGGGACGAGGTCCTAGCGTCCGACCTCCTTCGTCACCAGCCGGACCGCCTCGTCCACGTCGTCCGTGACGTGGAAGAGCATCAGGTCCCGCTCGGACGCCTTGCCCCCCGCGACCACCGTGTCCCGCAGCCAGTCCACCAGGCCACCCCAGTACGCCGTGCCGAACAGGACGATCGGGAAGCGCGTCACCTTGCCCGTCTGCACCAGGGTGAGCGCCTCGAAGAGTTCGTCCAGCGTGCCCAGGCCCCCGGGCAGGACGACGAATCCCTGCGCGTACTTCACGAACATCGTCTTGCGGACGAAGAAGTAACGGAAGTTGACGCCGATGTCGACATGTGGATTCAGCCCGGATTCGAAGGGGAGCTCGATGCCGAGTCCGACGGAGACGCCGTTCGCCTCCCTGGCGCCCTTGTTCGCCGCCTCCATCGCTCCGGGACCGCCGCCCGTGATGACGGCGAACCCCGCCTCGACCAGCGCCTTCCCGATCCGCACACCCGCCTCGTAGTCCGGTCCGCCCGCCGGAGTGCGGGCGGAGCCGAAGACGCTGATGGCGCTGGGCAGTTCCGCCAGCGCGCCGAAGCCCTCCACGAACTCCGACTGGATCCGCATGACCCGCCAGGGGTCGGTGTGGACCCACTCGGAGTCGCCCTCGGTGTCCAGCAGCCGCTGATCGGTCGTGCCCGGCTGGACCTGGTCCCTGCGGCGCAGTACCGGACCCAGTCGCTGCTCCTCGGGCTTCACCGCACCCTCGGGAATCTGCGCGCCCTCGGGGATCCGTGCGTCCTCCGGGTTGCCCATGACCTGCTCCCTCCGCCGACCTGCGATGTGCGTGTGTCACCTCAGCGTAGATCGGCGGAGGTTAAGCGCGGGGGAACACCGTGGGTCAGCTGGTGAGCCAGGAACGGAGGCGCTCCTCGCAGTGCGTGATCCTTTCGACCCGCACGTGCTCGTCCCGTTTGTGGGCGAACAGCGGGTCGCCGGGGCCGTAGTTCACCGCGGGGATGCCCAGGGAGCCGAAGCGGGACACGTCCGTCCAGCCGAACTTGGGCAGCGCGATGCCGCCGACCGCCTCCATGAAGGCCTTGGCCGCAGGGTGGGAGAGGCCGGGCATCGCGGCACCGGAGTGGTCGTCCACGACGAACTCGGCGACCCCGCAGTCGGCGAAGACCTCCCGGACGTGCGCCTCGGCCGCCTCGGCCGTGAGGTCGGGGGCGTACCGGTAGTTGACGACCAGCGTGCAGGCGTCCGGGATGATGTTGGTGGCGACGCCGCCCTCGATGCCCACGGCGTTGAGCCCTTCCCGGTACTCCAGCCCGTCGATGACCGGCCGGCGCGGCTCGTACGCGGCCAGCCGGGCCAGCGCCGGAGCGGCGGCGTGGATCGCGTTGGAACCCATCCAGCCACGCGCGGAGTGGGACCTTTCGCCCTGGAAGCGCAGGTGGACCCGGAGCGTGCCCTGACAGCCGCCCTCGACCTCGCCGTTGGACCCCTCCAGGAGGACGGCGAAGTCCGCGTCGAGCCATTCGGGGTGCGCCTCGGCCACCTGCCCGAGGCCGTTGAGGTGGGCGGCGACCTCTTCGTTGTCGTAGAAGATGAAGGTGAGGTCGCGGTTGGGCTCCGGCACGGTCGCCGCGATCCGCAGCTGGACGGCGACACCCGACTTCATGTCGGAGGTCCCGCAGCCCCACAGCACACCGTCGTCGTCGAGCCTGGAGGGCACGTTGTCCGCGATCGGGACGGTGTCGATGTGCCCCGCCAGGACGACACGCTCGGCGCGGCCCAGCCGCGTCCTGGCCACGATGTTGTTTCCGTGACGGTCCACGGTCAGGTGCGGAAGCGGGCGCAGGGCCGCCTCGACGGCGTCGGCGAGGTCCTTCTCCTGTCCGCTGACCGACGGGAAGTCGACCAGCCGGGCGGTGAGCTCCGGGCCGTCCAGGGTGAGATCGAGCGTGTGTCCATCCATGGCCACGAGCCTAAGCGACTTGGGTCCCCGCCCCGGTCGTACCCTCCAGTACGGTGGGCCCCGTGCCTCGGACCAGCCCCTCCCCCCGTCGCAGCCGCCTCTTCCGTGTCGCGGCCGCCTTCGCCGTGCTCGTGGCCCTGGCCGGCTATCTGGCCGTGCAGTACCTCTCCGGTAACCGCGGCGCGCCCCGCTGCACGGTGGGCACCGCCGACGGGGGCGAGGGGCGTACGTACGAGATGAGCCCCGCCCAGGCCGCCAACGCCGCCACGATCTCCGCCGTGGGCACCACGCGGGGGCTGCCGGAGCGGGCGGTGACCATCGCCCTGGCGACCGCGCTGCAGGAGTCCGCGCTGCGCAACATCGACCACGGCGACCGGGACTCGCTCGGGCTCTTCCAGCAGCGCCCCTCGCAGGGGTGGGGGACGCCCGCGCAGATCATGGACCCGGTCTATTCGTCCGGGGAGTTCTACGAGCACCTCGCCGAGGTCCCCGGGTACTCACGGCTGCCGCTGACGGTCGCGGCCCAGCGGGTGCAGAAGAGCGGATTCCCGCAGGCGTACGCCAAGCACGAGCCCGATGCCGCACTGCTGGCCGCCGCGCTGACCGGACGCGCCCCGGCGTCGTTGACCTGCTCGCTGCCGCCGGCGGCCGACGGCCCCGGGGACGCGACCGAGGTGCGGTCCGGCCTCGTGCGCGCCTTCGGGAAGGACGTGCTGCCTTCCACCTCGTCCGCGGGCGCATCCGCGGCGGGCACGGTCTCGGTGCCTGTGCCGGCGGAGAACGACGCCGAGGACCGGCGCGGCTGGGAACTCGCCCACTGGGCTGTCGCGCAGGCCGGCACCCTTCGGATCGAAGAGGTCTCGTACGCGGGCCGGGTGTGGACCACGGACACGGGCTGGCGGACGGAACGTAAGGAATCGGGCGCCACGACGGTCCGGATGCGGCTCGCTCAGTAGTACGGCCCGTCATCCGTACGGGCCGTGCGGTGCCCGCCGGACCCCCGCCCCGGCCGCCCGCTCCGCACCCCTGCCGTCCGCCCGTTCCCTCTTGCCCGCACAGGGAAGTGACGGTTCACCATTCGTTCGCCGGATGCCCTGTTCGCCCGGATTCCTCCGTTGCGGATTATCCGACGCATTACCCATTCTTTACCTTGGTGTCCCGCAACTTTCCCTGCCCCCGGACCTGTTGTTCAGTGCGTCCGATCACCGGACAGGTGGATTCCACATCCGCCGCGAACCGTCGACGTCCCGCTGAAGGAGCATCATGTCCCTCCCCCTGACCCGCAGGATCGCCCGCGCCGCGCTGCTGATCGCCGCAGGTACGGCCCCCGTGGTCGGCGCGGCCGGTGCCGCGGGTGCCGCGGGGCTCCCGCAGACCCCGGCACTCGGTGGCCTCACCTCGCTCGACGGCGCCGGACTCGGCAGCACGCTGGACTCGGCCGCGAAGCAGGGCTCCGGAGTGGCGAACGAGACCGGCGGCAAGTTCGCCGGCACGACCCTTCCCGCCGCGGGCAAGACCCTCAAGACGGCCGGCACCGTGACGGACGGCAAGGTGCTGGACGGCACCCTCCCCGCCAAGGGCCTGCCGACCGGGAATCTGCCCGCCAAGGGCCTGCCGCTCGGCTGATCCGCCGGAACACGCGCCGTGGCGTACGCGCGAAAGGGCCTCGGGAGTGCGCACTCCCGAGGCCCTCGGTGCGTCCCGGGGCGGCCCGCCGGCTCAGGAGAGCCGCTGGACCGCCGCGTCCACGCGCTCGTCCGAGGCGGTCAGCGCCACCCGCACGAAGCGGTCCCCGGCCGGCCCGTAGAAGTCGCCCGGCGCCACGAGGATGCCGAGGTCCGCCAGGTGCGCCACGGTCTCCCAGCACGGCTCGTCACGCGTGGCCCAGAGGTACAGGCTCGCCTCGCTGTGCTCGATCCGGAAGCCGTGGGCCTCCAGCGCCGCTCGCAGCGCCGTGCGCCGCCTCGCGTAACGCGCCCGCTGGTCCGTCACGTGTGTGTCGTCGCCCAGCGCCGCGACGGTGGCCGCCTGGACCGGGGCCGGCGTCATCATCCCGCCGTGCTTGCGGATCTGGAGCAGCTCGCCGAGGACGGCCGCGTCGCCCGCGACGAAGGCCGCACGGTAACCGGCGAGGTTGGAGCGCTTGGAGAGCGAGTGGACGGCGACGATGCCCTCGTACGCACCGCCGCAGACGTCCGCGTGGAGCACGGAGACGGGCTCGGCCTCCCAGCCGAGCTCCAGGTAGCACTCGTCGCTGAAGACCAGCACACCGTGCTCGCGCGCCCAGGCCACGATCCGGGTCAGCTCGTCCTTCGGCAGGACACGGCCCGTCGGGTTGGACGGGGAGTTGAGCCAGAGCAGCTTCAGGCCCTCGGGGTCCAGCTCCGTCGGGTCGTCGTAGACGACGGGCTCGGCGCCGCAGAGCCGCGCGCCGACCTCGTACGTCGGGTACGCGAGCCGCGGGTAGGCGACCCTGTCACCCGCGCCGAGGCCGAGCTGGGTCGGCAGCCAGGCGACCAGTTCCTTGGAACCGACGACCGGCAGCACGTTCCGGTGCGTGACCCCGACCGCGCCGAGCCTGCGCTCCGCCCAGCCGGTGAGGGCGTCACGCAGCGCCTCGGTCCCCCACACCGTCGGATAGCCGGGGCTGTCCGCGGCGGCGATCAGCGCCTGCCGGATCAGCTCGGGCACCGGGTCGACGGGCGTGCCGACCGACAGGTCCACGAGGCCCTCCGGGTGGGTCACCGCCGTCGCCTTGTAGGGCGCGAGCTTGTCCCAGGGGAAGGCAGGGAGGCGGGAGGAGACGGGAAGTGCTGCGGACACGGGGATCTGCTTTCTCGTACGGGGACGTCGCGGCCGGGAAACACCTCGGTCCCGCACGGAGACGAGCCGTACGGGACCGGGCAGCGTTCGTGCGGCCGTTTACTGGTTCTGCGGCGGCAACGCGGCGATGAACGCGTGGTCGCGCTCGATGAGACCCAGCTTGGAGGCGCCGCCCGGTGAGCCGAGGTCGTCGAAGAACTCGACGTTCGCCTTGTAGTAGTCCTTCCACTCCTCCGGGGTGTCGTCCTCGTAGAAGATGGCCTCGACCGGGCAGACCGGCTCACAGGCTCCGCAGTCGACGCACTCGTCCGGATGGATGTACAAGGATCGGGAGCCCTCGTAGATGCAGTCGACGGGGCACTCTTCGATGCAGGCCTTGTCCTTCACGTCGACACAAGGCTGCGCGATGACGTAGGTCACGCTGTCGTTCCTCCTCGGTAGGGCGTTGGCTCTCGCGCGGGAGCGCGGCGTCGTCGATGCCCGCCCCTAGTATCTCCGTTCCGGGGCACGATCCGAACAGGAGGGGCAGACAGAGCTGTGGAATTCACTATCGGCGGACGGCTCGAGGTTCGCATGACACCCACTGACGTGGGCAAACGGGTCTCCGTGCGATGCGTCGTCGATACCCCGGGCGAGGGCACGAAGTTCACCGACACGGTCGGGGTTCTCACATCGTGGGACGCCGGAGTGCTGTCCGTCACAACGAAGAGCGGCGAGCGTGTCCGCATCGCGGAATCGGCCCTGGTGGCGGGCAAGGTGGTGCCTCCGGCCCCCGCGCGCCGCCGCGGTCCCGCCGCCTCCTTCGCGGAACTCGCCCGCACCACCGCGCGCGCCTGGCAGCCCGTGGAGAGCGAACTCCTGGGTGAGTGGCGGCTGCGCGCGGCCGGCGGGTTCACCCGCCGCGCCAACTCCGTGCTGCCGCTCGGCGATCCCGGCCTCCCGCTCACCGAGGCCCTCAGGCGTGTCGAGGGCTGGTACGGCGAGCGGGGCCTGCCCGCCTGCGTCCAGGCCGCCACGGGCGCCGAGGGCACGCAGGAACGGCTCTGCGCGGACCTGGAGGAGCACGGGTGGCGGCGCGAGGTGACGGCCGAGGTGCGGATCGCGGCGCTGGCACCGGTCGGCGACCTGGTCACGGACGTCTCCGCCGTACGGACGTCCCGGGAGCCGGACGCCGCGTGGCTCTCCCGGTACCAGCGCGCCCGGACCCCGGGGCCCCATGTGCTGGAGGTGCTGGGCAGCGGCCCCTCGGTGTGGTTCGCCTCCGTGCCGGGCGACGGTCCGGCGGATGCGCCCGCAGCGATCGGACGCTGCGTGGTGGACGGCCGCTGGGCGGGGTTCATGGCCGTCGAGGTGGGCCCGGAACACCGGCGCCGCGGTCTCGCCACGGCCGTCATGACGGCGCTGGCCCGTACGGCTCTGGCCGAAGGCGCCTCGGCCGCGTGGCTCCAGGTGGAGACGGACAATGAAGGTGCCCGTGCGCTGTACGACGGCATGGGCTTCGCCACCCACCACCGCTACCACCACTTCCGGCCCGCGTAGCGAAGACAGCAACAGGGACACGTGTCACACATGAACGCTGAGGATCCCGGCACGGCCGGACGGCGGCAGCGGTTCGCCGAGGAGGCGCGAGCCGAACGGCCCGACCTCGCACTGCTGTGCCTGCTGCTGGGTGCGGAGGCCTCCCCGCCCTCGCCCGGGGACGCCGATCCGTACGGCGTGGACGCGGCGCAGATCGAGCTGGACCGGCTGGCCGGCCTCCTCCCCTACGGAGCCCGGGGCGCCCGCGGGTGGGCGTCCGCGCTGGCCGGACTGCTCGGTGAGCGCTGCGGTTTCGCGGGATCGTCCCAGGACTTCCAGCGGCTGGAGTCATCGGTGCTCCAGCAGGTGCTGCGGCGCCGCAGAGGACTGCCCATCCTGCTGTCCGTGGTCTGGACGGAGGTCGCGCGGAGGGCCGGGGCCCCTGTGTACGGGCTGGCTCTTCCGGGCCACTACGTGGTCGGTTTCGGTGATCCGGCCGAGCGGGTGCTGGCCGATCCGTTCACCGGCGGCGTCCCGCTGAGCGGCGAGGACGCGGAGCTGATGGTGACGGGGGCGACCGGACGGCCGCTGGAGTCGTCGATGCCGGTGCCCGCGAGGCCACTGGAGACGGTGCTGCGCATCCTGAACAACATCCGGGCGTGGGCCGCGGCGCGTCCCGAGCGCACGGACGTGGCGCTGTGGGCGCTCGAACTCTCCCTCCTGCTGCCCTCGCACCCGGCCAGGCTCCGCTACGAGCGGGCCCAGCTCCTCGTGCAGCGCGGGGAGTTCCTGCGCGGGGCCGCGGAGATGGACGAGTACGCGGAGATCGTCGACGGCATCGAGCCGACGGCGGCCGAGGCCATCCGTCACCGCGCCCAAGCCGCCAGGGCGCTGCTGAACTGACGCAGACGTGAGGGGCGCCCGGATACGGACATGAATCCGCCTCCGCCGGCCCCGGCCCTCTCCGTGCCGTCCTCGCACGGGCCCGTACGACCGCCGCCCCCGCCCGGGAACCCGGGCGGGGGCGGCGGTCGTACGGGGGCGGTCAGCCCTCGCCGTTCAGGTCGATCGCGACGGTGCGCTCGGCGGGGGTCCTGCCGAGCAGGGCACCCTGCATGGCCTGGGCCACGTCGGTCGAGCTGACCTGGTGCTTCTTTCCGTCGGCCTTGGTGATCATGACGCCGTCGAAGACACCGTCGAGCAGGGTGTCGATCGCCTCCCTGTCGTAGACAGGTACCAGCTTGCCGTCGACCGGCTTCATGGAGAGGATCTGCGGCAGGGACCTCGCGGGGCCGAAGTCGATCTCCTTGGGACCGGCCTTGACCGTGATCAGCCCGGACATCGCCGGCTCGGCGAACTCCTTCATCGCCCGGTCGAGTTCGGCCTTGGTGATGGTGGGTTCGGTGGCGGTCACGGGCAGTTCCACGACAGCCGCCTCACCGGTCTGGACCTGCGTGCGGTAGGCGTCGCGTACGGAGATCAGCGACCGGTTGACGTCCAGCGACTTCCCTGCCTTGCCCGGGACGGCCACGGCCTTGTTCGGCTCGAACTTGATCGTGCCGTCGTTGGCGGAACCGGAGACGCCCGCCAGGTCGGTCAGCGCGACCCCGAGCTTCTCCTCGTCGACCGGGATCACCGGGTCGGCGGGGCGCGCACCGCCGAACAGGGAGCCGATCACCGAGACCGGGTTGTAGTCGCTGCCCGCGGCGCCACGGACGGTCTCCTGGCTGTCCAGGGTGAGACCGGCCTTCTCCGGGTCGAGCTTCTCCTGCTTGCCGTCGACGGACAGCTGGAGAGGGGCCTGGGCCCGCTTGCCGAGGGCGGCCTCCAGCTTGGTGACCGCCTCCTCCTTCGTGCCGCCGCCGATGTCGACACCGAGCACGGTGGTGCCCTTGGGGACCTCGGAGTGGTTCATCAGGAGACCGGCGCCGTAGGCCACACCGAACAGCACGAAGACGGCCACACCCAGGAGGACCACCTTGGAGCGGCCCTTCCTGGCGGGTGGCGCGGCCTTCGGGGCGGGCCCGGACGCCGGGACCGCCGCATCCGCCGGTCCGCCTCCCGAGGGGCCCTCGGGAGGCCGGGTCCCGCCGGGTCCGCCCGGGAACACCGAACGGGGCTCCGAGGGGATGACGGGGATACCGCTGGTGAGCGTGTCGCCGGAGACGTTGCCGCCGGGGCCGGGCCCCGGGACGGGCGCGGGGGCCTGCGGCGTCAGGATCGCGGTGTCGTCCGACATCCGCGGAGGTACGCCGCCGGGGCCGGCCGGGCCGGGCCGGCGGTCGAGGTCCGGCGTCAGGGGGGAACTCCCGGTGGCCGGTCCGGTGGTGGGCCCGGAAGGACCCGGGCCACCGGGGGGCCGCACGCCGGGGTCCGGTGCGGGGCGCGGGCCGGAGTCGAGGTCGTCCAGGGCGCTGCGGCCCGGGCGGGGTGCGTCTCCCCGGTCGCCGGGCTGCTGCGGACCGTCCGAGAAGTACGGTGCGTCCGGGCGGGGCGGGGTGGGGCCGGAACCACGGGCGTCCCCGGAAGGCCCGCCGAAGGACGCGCCTGCCGGGCCTGGACCAGGGCCCTGACCCTGAACGGGGCCAGGGCCCTGACCGGGAGCTCCCGAAGCCGAAGCACCGGGGACGGGGGCCGGGGCCTTGCGCGGGGCGAACCAGTCGCTGCCGCTCTTCTCCCTGGCCGGCTTCTCCGCGGGGGCTCCGGCGGCGGGGCCGTCGTCACGCGCGTCCGGACCGGCGCCGGGCGCCCCGCCGGACGACGGCGCGGGGGCGCCGGGCCTCGGGGTGCTGCCGGTGCGCTCGGTGTCCGGACGGCCGCCGGACGGGTCCGTGTCACTCATCGGCGTACGCATGACGACAGGCGGAATCGGCCGCGAGCCCGGGATGTTGATCCGGATGCGCGTCGTCAGCGTCGTCTCTGTTCTGGGCTCCTCGGGCCGAGGCGGGTCCGCAGGTCCCGAAGTCCCCTCCGGCCCGTCCTGAGACACGTGCGGCGACGGATACTGGCGTGATCCGTACGGCGGCGTACCCGACGGGTACGCGGCTCCTCCGCGCCCCTGGGGCCCGGAGGACGAACTGTCAGTTTCACGACTCAAAGCAGGTTCTCCCGATTGGCTCCGCCGCCCGTACTTCCCCCATGCCGCAGGCCAGGGGACGGCTCGGCGCGCGCACCACCATACTGGCCGCCACCGCAGGACTCGCCGCGCCGGGGGGAACAAGGATGCACCCGCCCCCCGCGCGGAGGAGCAATCCGGGAGCGGAGATACCACATCACGGGCCGGTTCGTCCGGCGTCGTCGGCCGGATACGGCAGTCGCGCCATCGTGGCACACATCACAGCCACGGCCATCCCTCCGAGCATGAAGAGCGCCAGGCCGATCTCCTCACCGAACACGTAGTCGCCCTCCGGCCGTCCGCCGAGGAGGGCGATGACGGCGAGGAACCAGCCCACCGCCGGTGCCAGCGCGCCGAGCTGGGTCCCGGTCAGGACCCGGCCTCCGTAGAACACCCCCGCCGACGCGGCGAGCGCGAGCAGCAGCCCGCCCGGGAACAGTGCCGCCTGGAGGAGGGTGCCCGCGAGCCCGACGGCCGCGCCCAGCGCCGCGAGGCCCGCGTACAGGGGGATCCGCGCGGGGTTGAGGGGTGCGGCCAGGCCGGTGGGGACGGGGTCCCTCGGCGGGGCGTTGGTGCGCGGTGACTGCGACGAGGCGCGCGGCCTCTGCCTGCTGCTCATGTCCGTGCCCCCGCTGCCGTGGCCGCGTCCGGCACGCCGGCGAAGAGGTCGTGCTCCCGGAGACCGTCGCCCCCGCCCGGGACGCCGCGCACCAACTCGTAGTACTCGGTGGTGAAGACGGGCTGTCCCAGGTCGTTCGAAAGAGCGAAGAACGATCCGTCCACGGCGATCTGGGTGGCGTGCGCGCGCATCGCGGCGGTCTTCGCCGCGGCGTAGGCCGTACCGTCGATCTCCGCCGTGATCCTCGCGTCGTCCACCACACCGGGCACGTCGTCGATCGCCGCGATGCCCGGAAAGGCGTCGGGGGCGGTGTCCCGCAGTCGCGCGAAGGCCTCCTCCGCCACGGAGCGGGGCACCCGGTTCCAGTAGACCTTGGTGATGGTGTGCGGGGCTCCGGCACCGGCGTCGTACGCGGGATCAGCCGCCAGGTCCGCCGCGCGCATCGCGACGCGGTGCGCCTGGATGTGGTCGGGGTGGCCGTAACCGCCGTCGGGGTCGTACGTGATCAGGACCTGGGGGCGCAGCGAGCGGATCACTCCGACGAGATGGCCGGCCGCTTCGTCGAGGCCGGCGGCCCAGAAGGCGCCGGGCCGGTGATTGTGCTCGGTGCCCATCATCCCGGAGTCGCGGAACCGGCCGGGGCCGCCCAGGAACCGGTGGTCGGTGACCCCGAGTTCCCGCATCGCGGCGGCGAGTTCACCGATGCGGTGCTCTCCCAGGCCGCCGTCCCGGTCCGCGGCGAGATGTGCGAGGTCCGGCGGGATGACCTCGCCCTCCTCGCCGAGGGTGCACGTCACCAGGGCCACGTGGGCGCCCTCCGCCGCGTACCTGGCCATGGTGGCGCCGTTGTTGATCGACTCGTCGTCGGGGTGCGCGTGCACCAGGAGCAGACGGCGGGCGGGAACGTCCTTCATGGGACCACCCTACGAGCAGGCGGCCCCACGGACCGAACGCCCCACGGTGCCCGGGGCTCACGACGGCTTCCCGGTCAGAACTTGATTCCCCCGATCATGCCTGCCACGTTCGACGTCACCTCCGAGATCGTCGGTGCGATCGACGAGCTCGCGAGGTAGAACCCGAGCAACATGCAGACCACCGCGTGTCCGCCCTTCAGTCCGGATTTCCGGATCAGCAGGAAGACGACGATCGCCAGCAGCACCACCGCCGAAATCGAGAGTGCCACGGCGGTTCACCTCCATCAGTACGGTCGGGACAGGCAGCACACATGGAGCCAGCAGGTTCATACCCACCGAGCGCTACGGATCATAACTATCCGTTCCGACGCATTGATCGGGGCACAGCAGCACGAGGGGCGCACGGACCGGCCTCAGCGGGCTAGGTTCGGGGCCATGACCTCGCAGAAGCTGTCTTTTCCCCGCCAGCACGCCCGGACCCAGCGGTTCACTCTCGGCGCACCCCGGGCCTTCACCGTCTCACCGGATGGGACGCGGGTGCTCTTCCTCCGCTCCGCCTCGGGCACCGACCGGGCGAACCGGCTCCTGGTGCTGGACACCGCGACGGGCGAGGAGCGGATCGCCGCCGACCCCGGCACCCTGCTGGGCGGTTCGGTGGAGAGGCTGTCGCCCCAGGAGAGGGCGCGACGCGAGCGGATCAGGGAGGGCTCGGCGGGCATCGTGGGCTACGCGGTGGACGACGCCGTCGAGTTGGCGGCCTTCGCGCTCTCCGGCAAGGCGTACGTAGCCGAGTTGAGGGCGGGCACGGCGCGCGCCCTGCCGGTACCCGGCCCGGTGATCGACCCGCGCCCCTCCCCCGACGGCCGGCACGTCGCCTACGTCGCCCGGGGTGCGCTGCGCGTCGTGGGGGCCGAGGGTGACGGCGACCGTCCGGTCGCCGAGCCGGAGGGCGAACACGTCTCGTACGGCCTCGCGGAGTTCGTCGCGGCCGAGGAGATGAGCCGCTACCGCGGTTTCTGGTGGTCGCCGGACTCCGACCGCCTGCTGGTCGCGCGGGTCGACGACAGCGCCGTACAGCGGTGGTGGATCGCCGATCCGGCGCACCCCGGGAGCAAGCCCGCCGAGGTGGGCTATCCGGCGGCGGGGACATCCAACGCCGAGGTGGGGCTCTTCGTGATGGGGCTGGACGGGACGCGCACGGAGATCGTCTGGGACCGGTCCCGCTTCCCCTACCTCGCGCGGGTCCACTGGTCCTCGCACGGCGCGCCACTGCTTCTGGTGCAGGCTCGTGACCAGCGCAGCCAGCTGTATCTGGCCGTCGACCCGGCGACCGGCGCGACCCGCACGGTGCATGTCGACGAGGACGCCGTCTGGCTCGATCTCTTCGCCGGGGTGCCCGCCTGGGCGCCGGACGGACGGCTCGTCCGGCTCGCCGACGAAGGGGGCGCGCGGGTGCTCTCGGTCGGCGACCGGCCGCTGACCGGTGATCATCTGCATCTCCAGGCAGTGCTGGACATCGGGGAGTCGGACATCCTGGTGCAGGCGGCCGCGGGCGAGGGAGCGGCGGACCCGGAGACCGGTCAGAGCCATGTGTACCGGGTCAACGAACTGGGTGTGGAGCGCGTCAGCGAGGGCGCCGGGGTCCACTCCGCGGTGCGCGCGGGCGATGTGACGGTGCTGGTGTCGGCGTCCCTGGAGCACCCCGGGACGGCCGTGCGGGTGCTGCGGGACGGCAAGCGGATCGCCACCGTGGCGAACCTCGCCCAGGAACCCGTCCTGGCCGCGAAGGTCCGTCTGACCGAGGGGGGCGCACGGCGGATTCCGTGCGCCGTGTTGCTCCCCACGGGTTACAAGGAGTCGGACGGCCCGCTCCCGGTCCTGATGGACCCCTACGGCGGCCCGCACGGCCGTCGGGTGGTCGCCGCCCACAATCCGCACCTCACGTCCCAGTGGTTCGCGGACCACGGTTTCGCCGTGATCGTCGCGGACGGCCGGGGCGCGCCGGGCCGTTCACCCGGCTGGGAGAAGGCGGTGCGGGACGATCTCACCCTCACCCTCGACGACCAGGTCGAAGCGCTGCACGCCCTGGCCGGGCGCTTCCCGCTGGACCTGTCGAAGGTGGCCGTGCGCGGCTGGTCGTACGGCGGCTATCTCTCGGCACTCGCGGTGCTGCGCCGCCCCGACGTCTTCCACGCGGCGGTCGTCGGCGCACCGGTGGCGGACTGGCGGCTGTACGACACGCATTACACCGAGCGCTATCTCGGTGACCCCGCGGAGCAGCCCGAGGTGTACGCCCGCAACTCCCTGGTGACCGACGAGGGGCTCTCCGAGCCGGCCGACGAGGTGCGGCCGATGATGATCGTCCACGGTCTGGCCGACGACAACGTGGTGGTCGCCCATGCTCTGCGGCTCTCCTCCGCTCTGCTGTCCGCCGGACGCCCGCACGAGGTGCTGCCGCTGAGCGGGGTGACGCACATGACGCCGCAGGAGCAGGTCGCCGAGAATCTGCTGCTGCTCCAGGTGGACTTCCTCAGGCGGTCCCTGGGGCTGCCCTCGGAGTAGGAGCTGCCACCGGGCGGGCGGCGGGCCGCCTCCCCGCCGCCCTGCGGATAGCCCTGGCCCGGTGCCCCGGGCTGCGGGTGGACAGCCGTGTCCGCCGTAGCCCTCGCGTTGTCCGCCGGTGTCCCCGGACCCCTGGGCGCCAGGGCGAGCGGCGCCGTCGCTCCGGCGAGGGCGAGGGCGAGGGCGAGGGCGAAGAGGAACGAGGTGAGCGTGATGAGCTGTTGCCCGGCCGGCGCGTCGCCGAAGTGTTCCCGCCACGCGCTGCCGGGGTCCCGGGCGGTCTGGCAGCCGCCGGAGATCCCGCACGATCCAGCCCGCGACAGGGGCCGGGAGCACGGCCCCCAGCCCCGCTGCGGTGATTCCGGCCCCCCGTGCGGGCCGTCACCCCGGCGGCACTCCACGCGGTCCGCAGGCAGCCAAGGGAGCCCTGGCAAGGAGAGGAACGGGCAACCGGCCGGGGCGACGTGATGAACGCCCCGGCCGGTTCACGGCACCCGCACGGCCGTATGCTCCCCATGATGGAAGGTCCGTATATCGGGGCGACAACGGTCGAGTTGCCTCCGTGTTAACGAAGCACGAGGCCTGATTGTCACCCTTTGTCCCCCTCGGGCGTCTCCCGCGGGTCTTCCGGCGGCACCACCTGCTTCTCCTCGGCGAAGTGGCACGCCGAGTCGTGCCGGGCCGGTGAGTCCGAGTCCCGGAGGACCGCCGGCACCGCCAGCAGCGGCACCTCCCGCTCGCACCGCTCCTGCGCCTTCCAGCAGCGGGTGCGGAAGCGGCAGCCGGACGGGATGTTCGCCGGGGAGGGCACGTCGCCGTGCAGGATGATCCGCTCACGGTGCTCGCGGGCCGTCGGGTCGGGCACCGGGACGGCCGACAGCAGCGCCTGGGTGTACGGGTGCGTCGGGTGGTCGTAGATCTCCTCGTCCGTACCGATCTCGACGATCCGCCCCAGGTACATGACGCCGACCCGGTCGGAGATGTGCCGGACGATCGACAGGTCGTGCGCGATGAACAGGAAGCTCAGGTCGAACTCGGTCTGCAGCCGGTCCAGCAGGTTGATGACCTGCGCCTGCACCGACACGTCGAGCGCGGAGACCGGTTCGTCGGCGACGATGATCTCGGGGTTGAGCGCGAGGCCGCGGGCGATCCCGATGCGCTGGCGCTGGCCGCCGGAGAACTGGTGCGGATAGCGGTTGACGTACTCCGGGTTCAGACCGACGACGTCGAGCAGGTCCTGCACCTTCTGCCGGCGGCTGCCCTTGGGCGCCACCTCGGGATGGATCTCGTACGGCTCCCCGATGATGTCGCCGACCGTCATGCGCGGGTTCAGCGAGGTGTAGGGGTCCTGGAACACCATCTGGATGTTGCGGCGCACGGCCTTCAGCGCGCGGCCGGACAGCTTGGTGACGTCCTCACCCCTGTAGCGGATCACGCCTCCGGTCGGCGGCTCCAGGTGCACCAGCATCTTCGCGACGGTCGACTTGCCGCAGCCGGACTCCCCCACGATGCCGAGCGTCTCGCCCGCGGCCAGCTCGAAGTCCACGCCGTCCACGGCCTTGATCGCGCCGACCTGCTTCTTGAAGAGGATGCCCCGGGTCAGCGGGTAGTGCTTGACCAGGCCGCGCACCTCCAGGACGGGATCGCCCTCAGCGTGCATCGAGCGTCTCCTTCCAGAAGTGGCAGGCGCTCCGGCGCTCCTCGTCCACGGTGTGGAGCGGCGGTACGTCCGTCCGGCACACGGCCTGGGCCATGGGGCAGCGCGGGTGGAAGGCGCAGCCGGGCGGGATGCGCAGCAGGTTGGGCGGCAGGCCCTTGACCGCGTAGAGCTCCTGGCCCTTCTGGTCCAGGCGCGGGATCGATTTCAGCAGGCCCTTGGTGTACGGGTGGGCGGGTGCCCGGTAGATCTCGTGGACGGGTGACGTCTCGACGATCCGGCCCGCGTACATCACGGCGATCCTGTCGGCGACGTCGGCGACCACGCCGAGGTCGTGGGTGATGAGGATGAGCCCCATGTTGAGCTCGCGCTGCAGTTCCGCGAGCAGGTCCATCACCTGGGCCTGGACGGTCACGTCCAGGGCGGTGGTGGGTTCGTCGGCGATGATCAGGTCGGGCTCCAGGGCCAGCGCCATCGCGATCATGATGCGCTGACGCATGCCGCCGGAGAACTGGTGCGGGAAGTTGCCGGCCCGCTCACGCGCGGCCGGAATGCGTACCCGGTCCATCAGTTCGACCGCCTTGGCCCTGGCGTCGCCGCGGGACATGCCGCGGTGGACGACGAACATCTCGCCGAGCTGCTCCCCCACGCTGAGGACCGGGTTCAGCGAGGACAACGCGTCCTGGAAGATCATGGCCATCTCCTGGCCGCGGATCCTGCGCCGCTCCTCGGGCCTGAGCTTCAGCAGGTCGTGGCCCTGGAAGAGGACCTCTCCCCCGCTGATCCTCCCGGGCGGCATGTCGAGGATGCCCATGATCGCCTGGGCGGTGACGGACTTGCCCGAGCCGGACTCACCGAGGACGGCGAGCGTCTCCCCCTCCGCCACCGAGCAGTCGACTCCGTTGACGGCCTTGGCCACGCCGTCCCGGGTGTGGAACTCCACGTGCAGATCGCGCACTTCGAGCAACATGACAACGGACTCCTCAGCGCAGCTTGGGGTCGAGGGCGTCGCGCACCGCGTCGCCGAGCATGATGAAGGCGAGCACGGTGACGGCCAGCGCCCCGGCGGGCCAGAGCAGCATGTGCGGCGCGTTGCGGATGTACTGGGAGGCGGCGGAGATGTCGATGCCCCAGGAGACGGCGGGCGGCTTCAGGCCGACCCCGAGGAACGACAGGGTCGCCTCCAGCGAGATGTACGTCCCCAGGGCGATGGTCGCGACGACGATGACGGGGGCGATGGCGTTGGGCGTGATGTGGCGGAGCATCATCCGGGAGTTGGAGGCGCCCAGCGCCCGGGCGGCCTGGACGTAGTCGTTCTGCTTGGCGGTGATGACCGAGCCGCGTGCGATCCGGGCGATCTGGGGCCAGCCCAGCAGCACGATGAAGCCGATCACGGGCCAGACGGTGGAGCTGGTGACGACGGACAGGAAGACCAGTCCGCCGAGGACCACCGGGATGCCGAAGAAGACGTCCGTGATGCGGGAGAGCACGGCGTCCCACACGCCGCCGAAGAAGCCGGCGAGACCGCCCAGTACACCGCCGAGCAGCGAGACCCCGAGGGTCGAGAGCACGCCGACGGTCACCGAGGTCCGAGCACCGTGGACGGTGCGGGTGTAGACGTCGCAGCCCTGGCCGTCGAAGCCGAAGGGGTGTCCGGGCCGGGAGCCCTCCTGGGCCCTGGCCAGATCGCAGTCGAGGGGATCCTGGTCCGTGATCAGGGACGGCCAGATCGAGATGATCACCAGGAACAGGATGATCAGCCCGGAGACGACGAAGACCGGATTGCGGCGCAGATCGCGCCAGGCGTCGGACCACAGGCTGCGCGGCTTGCCCGCGGGCCCGGTGCCCTCCGGGCCGCCGGGCGTCTTCTCCAGCGTGGCGCCCTCGTCCATCGCGAGGTCCGTCGCGCCGCCCGCGCCGGCCCCCGAGATCGCTCCGCCGCCCGTCACGTCGTCCCACGGCTTCTGCTCAGGCATAGCGGATCCTCGGGTCGAGTACGGCGTACAGGAGGTCGACGATCAGGTTCGCCGCCAGGAAGACGAGGACCAGGACGGTGACGAACCCGACGACGGTCTGCGAGTTCTGGCGCAGGATGCCCTGGTAGAGCTGGTAGCCGACTCCGTGGATGTTGAAGATGCGTTCGGTGACGATCGCCCCTCCCATCAGGGCGCCCACATCCGTGCCGATGAAGGTGACG
Source organism: Streptomyces sp. NPDC014623 (assembly GCF_043088245.1). Taxonomy (NCBI): domain Bacteria; kingdom Bacillati; phylum Actinomycetota; class Actinomycetes; order Kitasatosporales; family Streptomycetaceae; genus Streptomyces; species Streptomyces sp. NPDC014623. The sequence goes on from NZ_JBIBZU010000001.1 coordinate 49,558, forward strand.
ACGGGGATGAGGGAGTTGCGCAGCAGGTGCCGCACGACCACCCGGCGCCTGGGGAGGCCCTTGGCGACGGCGGTGCGGACGTAGTCGGCGCGGGAGTTCTCGGCGATCGAGGTCCGGGTGAGCCGGGTGACGTAGGCCAGGGAGACCGAGGCCAGGACGAGCCCGGGGACGATGAGCTCGTCGACCGGTGCCTCCGAGGAGACGGACGGCTTGATGACGCCCCACTCCACGCCCAGCAGGAGCTGGAGCAGCAGACCGGTGACGAACGTCGGTACGGCGATGACGACCAGGGTCAGGATCAGCACCACGGTGTCGACGGGCCTCCCGCGGCGCAGTCCGGTGACGACGCCGAGGCTGATGCCGATGACGATCTCGAACACGATCGCGACGATGGTGAGCCGGATCGTGATGGGGAAGGCGGTGGCCATCAGCTCCGTGACCTTCTGCCCGTTGAAGGCGGTGCCGAAGTCACCGGTGAAGATGTTGCCCATGTAGGTCAGGTACTGCTGCCAGACCGGTTCGTCGAGGCCGAACTCGGTGCGCAGCCGGGCAGCGGTCGCGGGATCGCACCGGCGGTCGCCGCAGAGGCCCGCGACGGGGTCGCCCATCACGTTCACCATGAGGAAGATCAACAGCGTGGTGCCGAAGAACACGGGGATCATCTGCAGCAGCCGCCGGATCACATAACGTCCCATGAGGGGCTCCGGGGGTCGGGGCGAGCGGGCGGACCGGAAAGCCGGGTGGCCGGTGCGGCGCCCGCACCGGCCACCCGGCTTCAGCGGGTCACTTGACCTTGATCTGGTCGTACACCGGGACGCTGAAGGGGTTCAGTGAGACGTTCTCCACCCTGTCCGAGTAGCCCGCGCTGCCGTTCTGGTACCAGAGCGGGATGACGGGCATCTGCTCGGCGAGGACCTTCTCCGCGTCCTGGAAGATGGTGACGGCCTCGGCCTTGTCGCTCTTCGCGTTGGCCTCGTCGACCAGGTCGTCGAATTTCTGGTTGCTCCACTTGCCGTCGTTGGACGGGGCGTTGGTGTAGTAGAGCGGCTGGAGGAAGTTCTGGATCAGCGGGTAGTCCATCTGCCAGCCCGCACGCCAGGCACCGGTCAGCTTCTGGGTGGAGACCTGACTGCGGAAGTCGGCGAAGGTGCCGACGGGCCCGCCGACACACGCCTCGTTGTCACCCATGACGTTGTTGATGCTGTTGCAGACCGCGTCGACCCACTCCTTGTGGGAGCCGGTGTCGGCGTTGTACGAGATCTTGAGCCGGCCGCCGGGGATGCCGCCGCCCTCCTCGATCAGCTTCTTGGCCTCCGTCTTGTCGTACGCGCAGGCCGGGCCGCACAGGCCCTTCTTGAAACCGCCCTCCTCACCGAGGACCGGTGAGGTCCAGTCGGAGGCCGGGGTGCGGGTCTTCCGGAAGATCTGGTCGGTGATCTGCTCGCGGTTGACGGCCATGGACAGGCCCCGGCGGACCTTGACCGCGTCCGGGGTGTTCCAGGCCTTCTCGTAGAAGGGGAAGGCGAGTGTCTGGATGATGCCGGCGGGTGTGTTGATGTACCGGTCGCCCAGGTCCGCCTCGACGTTCTTGAGCTGCGAGGCGGGTACGTCGTCGACCAGGTCGAGGTTCCCCGCCGTCAGGTCGGTGTATGCGGTGTTGTTGTCGGTGTAGACCTTGAGGTCGATGCCGCCGTTCTGCGCCTTGTCCGCACCGGGGTAGCCGTCCCACCGGCGCAGGTTCATCGACGAGCCCTTGGCGTACTGGTCGATGGTGTACGGACCGTTGCCGATCGGCTTGGAGAGCCAGGCCTCGTGGTCGGTGTAGAAGGCCTTGGGCAGCGGCACGAAGGCCGCGTAGCCGAGGGTGTCGGGCCAGAGCGAGAACTTCTGCGACAGCTTGACCGTGAAGGTCGTGCCGTTGACCACCTTGAGCCCGGAGAGCGTGTCCGCCGTCGCCTTGCCGGACTCGGGGTGCACCTTGTCGTAACCGTCGATGTACTGGAAGAAGTAGGCGTTCTTCTGGTTGTTCTCCAGGGCGGCGCCGTAGTTCCAGGCGTCCACGAACGACTTCGCGGTGATCTTCTCGCCGTTGCTGAAGGTCCAGTTGTCCTTGATCGTGACGGTGAAGTTCTGCGAGTCCTTCGACTCGATCTTCTCGGCGATCTCGTTCTTGGCCTCGCCGGTCTTCGGGTCGTACCGCACGAGTCCGCGGAAGACCATGTCGAGGACCTTGCCTCCCTGCACCTCGTTGGTGTTCGCAGGTTCCAACGGGTTCTGCGGGTCGCCCCAGGACGAGCTCACGATCCCGTCGGCCCCGCTGCCGCCATCGTCGCCCCCGCCACCGCAGGCCGTGGCCGCCAGCGCGGCGGCGACGGCGCATGCGGCCCACCTGGCCTGTGTGGCTCCGCGCATGGAGTGCCTCCTGGGGTTGAGTGACTCAATGCCTCATATCACCCCATATGACACTTCGTCGCATGTCCTGGTCCCCCGTCCGGGGCTGCGGGAACGCGAGGACGCCCGGCCCCTGGGGGCCGGGCGTCCTCGTCGGTCCGACAGGACTACACCGCGTGGACGACGTCCTTCTCCTCTGCGAAGTGGCACGCCGACTCGTGCGCCGCCGGCGTGTCCGAGGCCTTGAAGCGCTCGGGGATGGCCAGCAGCGGCACCTCGGTGGCGCACTTGTCCTGGGCCTTCCAGCAGCGCGTACGGAAGCGGCAGCCGGAGGGCGGGTTCGCCGGCGACGGGACGTCGCCGGAGAGGATGATCCGCTCGCGGCCGTCACGGGCCTCGGGGTCCGGGACGGGGACCGCCGACAGCAGCGCCTGGGTGTACGGGTGCGTCGGGTGGTCGTAGATCTGCGTGTCCGTACCGATCTCGGCCATCTTGCCGAGGTACATGACGCCGACCCGGTCCGAGATGTGCCGGACGATCGACAGGTCGTGCGCGATGAAGAGGTAGGAGAGGTCGAACTCGTCCTGGAGCTTCTCCATCAGGTTGATGACCTGCGCCTGCACCGACACGTCGAGCGCGGAGACCGGTTCGTCGCAGATGATGATCTCGGGGTTGAGCGCGAGGCCGCGGGCGATCCCGATGCGCTGGCGCTGACCACCGGAGAACTGGTGCGGATAGCGGTTGATGTACTCCGGGTTCAGACCGACGACGTCGAGCAGGTCCTGCACCTTGCGGCGCCGCTCGCCCTTGGGGGCGGCCTCGGGGTGGATCTCGAAGGTCTCCCCGATGATGTCGCCGACCGTCATGCGCGGGTTCAGCGAGGTGTAGGGGTCCTGGAACACCATCTGGATGTTGCGGCGCACGGCCTTCAGCGCGCGGCCGGACAGCTTGGTGATGTCCTGGCCCTTGTAGAAGACCTCACCGGCGGTGGCCCGCTCCAGCGTCATCAGGAGCTTGGCGACCGTGGACTTGCCGCAGCCGGACTCGCCCACGATGCCGAGTGTCTCGCCCTGGTAGAGGTCGAAGGAGATCCCGTCCACGGCCTTGACCGCGCCGACCTGCTTCTTGAACAGGATGCCCTGGGTCAGCGGGAAGTGCTTGACCAGGTTGCGCACCTGGAGGATCGGCTCACCCTGCGGGACCGGTGCGTCCAGGGCGGTCACGGCCTCCGTCCCGGTGGCCGCGTTGACCGTCGCCACTTCGGTGACGTTCGGGGTGGCGTCCACGGACTTCTTGTCGAGCTCAGCCATGGATCGTCTCCTTCCAGAAGTGGCAGGCGCTGCCGCGGCCGACCAGCTCGGTACCGTCCTGCTCGGTCACCGGGAACAGGGGCGGGATGTCCGTACGGCAGATGTCCTGGGCCCTCGTGCAGCGCGGGTTGAAGGCACAGCCGGACGGCACGTGCAGGAGGTTGGGCGGCAGGCCCTTGATCGCGTAGAGCTCCTGGCCCTTCTGGTCCAGGCGCGGGATCGACTCCAGCAGGCCCTTGGTGTACGGGTGCGCGGGGCGCTTGTAGATCTCGTGGACCGGGGCGGTCTCGACGATCCGGCCCGCGTACATCACGGCGATCTTGTCGGCGACGTCGGCGACGACACCGAGGTCGTGCGTGATCAGGATCAGGCCCATGTTGAAGTCGCGCTGGAGCTCCGCGAGCAGGTCCATGACCTGGGCCTGGACCGTCACGTCGAGCGCCGTGGTGGGCTCGTCCGCGATGATCAGGTCGGGCTCCAGGGCCAGCGCCATCGCGATCATGATGCGCTGGCGCATACCGCCGGAGAACATGTGCGGGTAGTCGTCGACCCGCTCCTTGGCCGCCGGGATGCGCACGCGGTCCATCAGCGCGATGGCCTTGGCCTTGGCCTCCTTCTTGGAGAGGCCCTGGTGCACGCGGAACATCTCACCGAGCTGGTAACCCACCGAGAGGACCGGGTTCAGCGAGGAGAGCGCGTCCTGGAAGATCATGGCGATCTTCCGGCCGCGGATCTGCCGGCGCTCCTCGCCCGACATCTTGAGCATGTCCTGGCCGCGGAAGAGGATCTCGCCCTTGGGGATGCGGCCCGGGGGCATGTCCAGGATGCCCATGATCGCCTGAGCGGTCACGGACTTGCCGGAGCCGGACTCGCCGAGCACGGCGAGGGTCTCGCCGGCGCTGACGCTGTAGTTGACTCCGTTGACGGCCTTGGCGACACCGTCGCGGGTGTGGAACTCCACGTGCAGGTCGCGGACTTCGAGCAGCGGGCCGCCCGAGTCGTTCGAACCGCGCGGAGCGGGGACATCCGCCGTTTTGTCGATGATGGTCATGTACGCCTCCCTCAGCGCAGCTTGGGGTCGAGGGCGTTGCGTACCGCATCGCCGAGCATGATGAACGCCAGGACGGTGATCGACACCATGACCGACGGGATGATCAGCACGAACGCGGCGTTGCGCAGCTGCTCCTGGCCCGAGGAGATGTCGACGCCCCACGACACGGTCGGTTCGGCGAGGCCGATGCCCAGGAAGGACAGGGTGGCCTCGGCCGAGATGTAGCCGCCGAGCGCGATGGTCGCGACGACGATCACCGGGGCGATCGCGTTGGGCAGGATGTGCCGGAGCAGGATGCGGGTGGTCGAGGCGCCGAGCGCCTTGGCCGCCATCACGTAGTCGGCCTGCTTGATCGTCAGGACGGAACCGCGCGCGACACGGGCTATCTGGGTCCAGCCGAGGAAGGCCAGAGCCATGATGACGACCCAGATCTTGCGCTCCTCGAACGAGGTCAGGACGACCATCGCACCGAGGATGAAGGGCACGCCGAAGAAGATGTCGGTGACCCGGGACAGGACCGTGTCGATCCAGCCGCCGAAGTAGCCGGCGAGCATGCCGACCACGGTGCCCAGGATCGTGACCAGGGCGGTGACGACGAGGGCGACGGTGATCGAGGCACGGGCGCCGTAGACGACACGCGCGTAGATCGAGCGCCCCTGGATGTCGTAGCCGAACCAGTCCTCCTGGAAGAAGTTCCCCCACTTGGGCTTCTGCAGGTAGTGGTTGGCCAGGTCCGCGTAACGCGGGTTGGCGCCGGTGAACAGGCCCGGTGCTATTGCCATCACCAGCAGGAAGAAGATCAGGACGGCCGAGACGACGAACAGCGGACTGCGCCGCAGGTCGTGCCATGCGTCCGACCACAGGCTGCGGGGCTTGCCCACCTTGGCGGCGGGGGCGGCCTGTACGGCGGTCCCCTCGACGGTCGGGTCCGGAGTGGTTTCCTTGAGCGTCTCAGGCATAACGGATCCTCGGGTCCAGGACCGCGTAGAGCAGGTCGACGAGCAGGCTGGTGACGAGATAGACGATGACGATCAGCGTCACGATGCCGACGACCGTGGCGCCCTCGCGGTGCTGCAGCGCGCCGAACACGGCCCGGCCGACACCCTGGACGTTGAAGATGCCCTCCGTCACGACCGCGCCGCCGAGCAGCGCGCCCAGGTCGGTGCCGAGGAAGGTCACCACGGGGATCATCGAGTTGCGCATGAGGTGGACACCGACGATGCGGCGTCGCGGCAGCCCCTTGGCCACAGCGGTACGCATGTAGTCGGAGCGCAGGTTCTCCGCCACCGAGGTGCGGGTCAGCCGCGCGACGTAGGCCAGGGACAACGACCCGAGGACGACAGCGGGCAGGAACAGCTCGCCCCAGTTCGCTTCCGCGCTCACGTTGGGGTCGACCCAGCCGAGCTGGAAGGCGAAGAAGTACTGGCCGAGGAAGCCGAGCACGAACGACGGGACCGAGATGAGCAGCAGCGTCAGGACGAGCAGACCGCGGTCGCGAAGCGTGTCGGCCTTGAGACCGGCGAAGACACCCATGGAGATGCCGACGATGACCGTGAAGAGGAAGGCAAACAGAGCCAGCCGGATCGTGATCGGGAACGCGTCCGCGATGGTGTCGGCCACCGGTCGTCCGCTGGCGATCTCCGTACCGAAGTCACCCTGGAACAGGCCCGCGAGGTAGTTCCAGTACTGGTGCCAGAGCGGCAGGTCGAGACCGAGTTCCTTCTTCATGGCCGCGATCTGTGCCGGGTCGACGGTCTGTTCGCCTGCGAGTGCGCGCACGGGGTCGCCGGGCAGCGCGTACATCATGGCGAAGACCAGCAAGGTTGACCCGAGGAAGACCGGGATCATCTGGAGCAGTCGCCGCGCGACATAACGCCCCATGTTTGCCTCCGATAGGGATAATGCAGCCCAGGGACCGCTCTCCTGGTAGGGAGAGCGGTCCCCGGGGCCTACTGCCTGGTGTGGGCGGCTGATGGCCGAGTGGGGGCCCTCAGGCGTGTGTTACTTGACGGTGACGTCGGTCATGACGTAGTCGCCGCGGAAGTCGATGGCGACGTTGTCGACGGACTTCGAGTAGCCACCGTTGATCTTGTAGTTCCAGAGCGGGATCGCCGGCATCTTCTGCAGGACGAGCTTCTCCGCCTCCTGGTACGCCTTGGTCGCCTCGTCCAGGCTCGCCGCGTTGTCACCCTTCTTGAAGGCCGCGTCGACCTCCTTGTCGGAGAACCGGCCGTTGTTGGCCTCGGCGGTCGTGCCGTAGAGCTCCCGCATGAAGTTGACGTTCAGCGGGTAGTCGGCCACCCAGCCACCGCGGTACATCGACTTGACCTGGTCGTTGTCACGCGCCTCCAGGTCCGTCTGGAAGTCCGGCTTGGCGTCCGGGACGCAGTCGACCCCGGTCGAGTTGCGGATGGACTCGCAGACAGCGGTCACCCACTCCTTGTGGCCGCCGTCGGCGTTGTACTGGATCCAGAGCTTGTTCTCCGGAACGCCGCCGCCTTCCTTGATGAGCTGCTTGGCCTTGGCCGGGTCGAACTTGAACACGTCGGTGTCCAGGTGCTGGTTGCCCGCGACGCCCGGAGGCGTGAAGCTGGTGGCGGGCTCACGGGTGCCGTTGAGCACGGTCTTGGTGATCGTGGCGCGGTCGATGCCCATCGACAGGCCCTGGAGGACCTTCGGGTCGATGCCCTTGAAGGTCTTCGAGTAGAACGCCGGGACGATCGACTGCACGGCCGCGTACGGCTGGTCGACCGCACGGTCACCGAGGTCCGTCTTGTACTTCGGCAGGTCCTTCGGGCCGACCTGGCGGATCATGTCCAGGTTGCCGGACAGGAGGTCCTGGTACGCGGCCTCGACGGTCGCGTAGTTCTTGAAGAGGATGCCCTTGTTCTTGGCCTTGTTCGGGCCCTGGTAGTCAGGGTTGGCCTTGACCTGGATCAGCTTCTTGTGGTCCCACTTCTCGAAGATGTAGGGACCGTTGCCGACCGGCGCCTGGCCGAACGCCTTGGTGTCCTTGTAGAACACCTCGGGCAGCGGGGCGAAGGTGTAGTAGCCGAGCTTGTACTCGAAGTACGGAACCGGCTTGTCGAGCTCGATCGTGAAGGTGGTGTCGTCGACCGCCTTCAGACCGGACATCTCCGTGGCCTTGGGGTCACCCTTCTCCGGGTGGACGTCCGCGTAGCCCTTGATGTCCTCGAACCAGAAGGAGTTCTGCTGGGCGTTCTTGACGTTGGCGTACCAGTTCCACGCCTTGACGTAGGACTCGGCGGTGACCGGGGTGCCGTCGTGGAACTTCCAGCCGGGCTTGAGCTTGACCGTCCACGTCTTGTTGTCCGTCGACTTCACGGACTCGGCGTTCGTGTAGACGATCTCGCCCTTGCCGTCGAACTCCAGGAGCTGGGTGAACAGCGACTGGATGACGTAGCTGCCGAGCGACTCGTTGGTGTCGGCCGGGATCAGGGGCTTCTGCGGCTCGCCGACGTCGACGGAGACGTAACCCGCCGGCTTGCCCTTCTCCTTCGAAGCCGAGTCGCTGTCGTCGCTGCCGCCACCACAGGCAGTCGCGGCCAGGGCGATGATGGCCGCTCCCGCGACCCACTTGGCGCTCTTGGCACCGCGCATGGGTTTCCTCCTCATGAGTCCACTTTTGACTACAAGAGGGGCACTGAAGAGATCCGCCGACACCCCTGACGGCGATCGTTCGCAGTGCCCCGAGTGTGCTCGTGAGTCCGCACTCCCCACAGTGCGCCGACCCATTGACCCGAGCTCAATGGAGCCAACTATTAAGTAACACCGGGCTGTAAACCACACTTAAAGGGTCTCGGTTTGACAACATCCAGAAGCCATGGTTGCCCGAAATCCGGACAAAGCGATCTGAGACAGACACCCCCGAAACGGACCGTTAACACATGTTCCGGAGAGCTACGCACGATATGCGGACACGTCGGTCAGGAAAACCGGTTGACGAAAGGCCCGGGCCCCCACAGTGTCTGCGGGGGCCCGGGCCTCACATCAACGGCTCGCGCTGACGGTTTTCGCCGGCCGCGCGGCCGGCTGTCCCCGTCAGGCCGGCCGTCAGCCGTTCTTCGCGCGCGAGGCCGTGCGGCCACGCTGCTTCGCGTCCAGGACGACCTTGCGGATACGGACCGTCTCCGGGGTCACCTCGATGCACTCGTCCTCGCGGCAGAACTCCAGCGACTGCTCCAGGGAGAGCTTGCGGGCGGGCACCACGTTCTCGGTGGTGTCCGCGGAAGCCGCACGCATGTTGGTGAGCTTCTTCTCCTTGGTGATGTTCACGTCCATGTCGTCGGCGCGCGAGTTCTCGCCGATGATCATGCCCTCGTAGACCTCGGTGCCGGCCTCGGTGAAGATGACACCGCGCTCCTGGAGGTTGACCATCGCGAACGGCGTCACCGTGCCCGCGCGGTCGGCGACCAGCGAGCCGTTGTGACGGGTGCGCAGCTCGCCGAACCAGGGCTCGTGGCCCTCGAAGATGGAGTGCGCGATACCCGTGCCACGGGTCTGCGTCAGGAACTCCGTGCGGAAGCCGATGAGGCCGCGGGAGGGCACGATCCACTCCATGCGGACCCAGCCCGAGCCGTGGTTCGTCATCGTCTCCATGCGGCCCTTGCGGGTCGCCATCAGCTGTGTGATGGCGCCGAGGTGCTCCTCGGGGGAGTCGATCGTCATGCGCTCGATCGGCTCGTGCGTCTTGCCGTCGATCTGCTTGGTGACGACCTCCGGCTTTCCGACCGTCAGCTCGAAGCCCTCGCGGCGCATCTGCTCGACCAGGATGGCGAGCGCGAGCTCACCACGGCCCTGGACCTCCCAGGCGTCGGGGCGCTCGGTGTCCAGGACGCGGAGCGAGACGTTGCCGATGAGCTCGCGGTCCAGGCGGTCCTTCACCTGCCGGGCGGTGACCTTGTGGCCCTTGCCGCCCTTGCCGACGAGCGGCGAGGTGTTCGTGCCGATGGTCATGGAGATGGCCGGCTCGTCGACCGTGATCAGCGGGAGCGCGATCGGGTTCTCGGGGTCGGCGAGGGTCTCGCCGATCATGATGTCCGGGAAACCGGCCACGGCACAGATGTCACCCGGACCCGCCTTCTCGGCCGGCTTGCGGGTGAGCGCCTCGGTCATCAGGAGCTCGGTGATGCGCACGTTGGAGATCGTGCCGTCGCGCTTGATCCAGGCGACCGTCTGCCCCTTGCGGAGCTCACCCTGCTCGACGCGGCACAGCGCGATACGGCCGAGGAAGTTGTCGGCGTCCAGGTTGGTGACGTGGGCCTGCAGCGGGGCGTCCTCGTCGTACTCCGGCGCGGGGACGGTGGAGAGGATGGTCGTGAAGAAGGGCTCCAGGCTGTCGCTGTCCGCGGGGACGGTGCCGTCCTCCGGCTTGGTCAGCGAGGCGACGCCGTCACGGGCACAGGCGTAGACGATCGGGAACTCGATCTGGTCCTCGTCGGCGTCCAGGTCCAGGAAGAGGTCGTAGGTCTCGTCGATGACCTCGGAGATCCGGGAGTCCGGCCGGTCCGTCTTGTTGATGCAGAGGATGACCGGCAGCTTGGCGGTCAGCGCCTTGCGCAGGACGAAGCGGGTCTGGGGCAGCGGCCCCTCGGAGGCGTCGACCAGCAGGACGACCGCGTCCACCATCGACAGGCCACGCTCGACCTCGCCGCCGAAGTCGGCGTGGCCGGGGGTGTCGATGATGTTGATCGTGATCGGGTCCCCGCCGTCCTTGGGGTGATACCTCACCGCCGTGTTCTTGGCGAGGATCGTGATGCCCTTCTCACGCTCCAGGTCGTTCGAGTCCATCATGCGTTCGTCGAGGTTCTCGGCGGCGTGCGCGGCGAACGCGCCCGCCTGCTTGAGCATGGCGTCGACCAGCGTGGTCTTGCCGTGGTCGACGTGGGCGACGATGGCTACGTTACGGATGTCGTGGCGCGTGGGCATGGGTGGCTTGCGCTTCTCTCGGATCGTGGGATCAGGCGTCTCAGTCGGTCTTCGAGTCCTCGTACGCCCGCCGGGCGGCACGCCACGGCTAGTCCAATGGTACGGGCCCGAGGAGTCCGGGGCTTCCCGGCCCGATGCACAGGGCAGGACCGCAGCCACAATTCAGCCGGTATTCAGCCGGTATTACGTCATCGTCCAACCGGTGGGAGGCCGGACCACAAGGGGTGTGAGAAGACGAGCAGCCCGGGTCCGGACGGAGACCGCCTTGCCCGCCGGGGGCCCCGGCGGGCAAGGGAACCGAGTTGTATCCGAGCTATGAATGCTCCCCTGACCTGCTACTTCTTCCGATCCGCAGGGGCGCCCGCCGCTTCTCGCCCGATGAACCCGATGTCCTCGTAGCGAGGTGCGGCGAAGCCGAAGGCACCGATGTTCGCCAGTTTCTTGTCGACGGCGACCAGCTGCGGCCTCTGATACAGCGGAATCGATCCTGCAGCAGCCCAGATCCGTGCGTCGGCCTGCTTCAGCAGGTCCCTCGACGCGTCGGCGTCGAGCTCGGCGACCGCACGGTCGAAGAGCTGGTCGATGTGGTCCGAACCGACCCGGGTGTAGTTCTGCTCGACGAGCAGCGAGCCGTCGGTGGCGGGCTCCGGCTTGGCGAAGATGGGGCGCCCGTCGGTCGCCGGATAGGCGGTGGCGGGCCAGGAGTACAACGCCAGGTCGTAGTCGCCGGAGGCGATGTGGTCCTTGAAGTAGCTCTCGTCGTCGACCTTGGTGATCCGCGTGCTGATACCGACCGCGTCCAGCATCTCGACGATCTTCTTCCCGACGGTGCGCAGCACCTGCGATCCGGGGCCCGAGGGGAGCACGAAGTGGAGGGCCAGCGGCTTGCCGTCCTTGCCGAGGCGGCCCTTGGCCGCGGCGGGAGCCGGTGCCGCGGTCCCCGCGGGGGCGTAGGCGCCCGCGGCACCGCCGGGCTGCTTGTCCTGGGCGGCGACCTCGCCGTCACCGGCGGGGCCGTCCCCGGGCTTCTCGTCGCCGACGACGTACATCCCCTCGTCGCGCGAGACCTTGCCGTCCTTGTCCGTCCCGGCCTTGCCTTCAGCCGGGGACGCGGCCGGGGAGGCCTTTCCGCCCGGCTTCCCGGCCTCCTTCTCGGCCTCGCTGCCCGCCTCGGTGCCCTCGGTCCTGCGCACCGCCCCGCCCGGGGTCCACCCCGCATCCGCCAGCAGCGCCTGCGCCTCCTTGGTGTCCTGCTCGCCGAGCGCGCCGCTGCCGTCCTTGTACCCGGGCTGCCCGGCCAGGGCGAGGTGGCTGCCGGGCGGCTTCGCGGGCAGCCCGAGCGGCTTCAGCACGGTGTCGGCGAGCTCCTGCCGGTCCAGGGCGCGGGCGACCGCCCGCCGCACCCGGTCGTCGGAGAGCGGCCCGGACTCGCCGTTCAGCGCGAGCTGCGTATAGGCGGGCTCCAGGGACTTGCGCACGGTGAAACCACGCAGCGCCTTCTGCTCGGCGGCGTACGCGGCGACGGCCCGCCGGTTCTTCTCGCGGGCGGCCCGCGCCGTCTCGGCGGCCTCCTCGTCGGAACCGTGGGCCAGTGCCCAGGACCGCAGAGCGGCGGCCGGGGTGACGCCGGCTCCCGGGCCGTGGGCGGGCGGCGCCCCGTCACCGCCGCGGTAACGGGCCGCGAGGGCGATGCTTTCCGCCGTCGCCGGGGCGATGTCGGCGACGTCCACCGTCCCCTCGGCCAGCGCGTCGGTGCGGTCCCCGGGTTCGACGGCACGGAAGACCAGGGATTCGAGCTTCGCCTCGTTGCCCCACCAGCGCGGGTTGCGGTCCAGGACGACCGTTCCCTTGCTCCTGTTCACGGCACGCAGCCGGAACGGGCCGGCGGTGTTCTTGAGGGTGGTCCTGGCGCCGTCGTTGAAGGTGCCGGGTGAACCGGTCACCTCCTTCGGGTACAGCGGCGAGAAGAGCGAGCGCCAGTCGGCGTACGGCTTGGCGAACGTGACCCGGACCTGCAGATCGTCCTTGCCGCGTTCGATCTTCTCGATGCGCTCGTATCCCGCGTTGCGCGCGGTCCAGAAGGCCGAGTCCTTGCCGCTCAGCGCGCGCCACTGCGCGACGAAGTCGGGGGCGCCGATCTCCCGGCCGTCGCTCCACACGGCCTGCTGGTCGAGTTTGTAGAGGACGACCTGTCTGGGTTCCCGCTCGATGACCTTCGCCGACTCCAGGTAGTCGGGGTTCATTCTGGGCTCCCCCCGCTCGTCCATGGGGAAGAGGGTGGGCAGCAGGGCACCGGTGATCCGTGTGGTCGCGTTGTCGGCGTCGGCCTGGAAGGCGTTGAGGGTGGCGGGGACCGCGTCGATCGCCCAGGTGAGGGTGGAGCCTTCGGCCACCCGGTCCCGGGAGGCCGGGGCGATGTCCTGCGGGACGGCCACCGAGGTGGGGCCCTCGCCGTCCGAGGTGCAGCCCGCCAGTACCGGGATGGTGAGCACGCCTGTCGCCAGGAGCGCGACCGAACGGCGCTTCCGGGCCGTCCCGCGCGGGACGCCGACATGGGCCATGGCTGATACCTCCGGGGCCGGCCCGGCCCACCCCGTACCGGAATGGACCGGATGATGCTTTCTGGTGGCATTTGCAGTTGATCAGACTGATTCGCTGATCCACTGAACGCACCTGCACGCGCGGGAGGGGGCAGACGCGGCCGGTGGGGCTGCGGAAGTCACCCGTGCGGCCCCCCGGTACCGTCCCGGCGGCGATCAGCCCGGGAGGCGGACGAGCGCGGCGGTGGTGCCGGTCTCACCGGGGCTCGGGAAGATCCTGCGGACAGGGCGCCTCGCACGGACGCCTGTCCGTTGTCCGGCAAGGAGCCACGTCCGGCTCAGGGGCTCCGGGTGCCGTCGCTGACGCGGTCGATCCGGTAGTAGTCGGCGACGCATCCCCCGGGCCAGTAGGAGCGTCCGTGCCGGCTGAACGGCTCCAGCATCCGGCTGATCACGAGGCGCTCGTACGGAAGAACCCTGGACCCGGCCGCCGCGCCCTCGCGCAGTCGCCGGTCCTGGGCGTCCCACTTCTCCGCCCGCGCGCGCATGTCCGCGTCCAGGCCCGTCAGCGCGACGGCCGGGCCGAAGCAGACCAGGACGCACAGCACCGCGCAGGCGGCTTCGAGAAGGCCTGTCCGGCGCACGCGCCGCCGGGCCGCCTCGCCCAGCAGCGCACCGGCACCGACGAGCAGCGCGACGTACACCAGGAGGTAGTCGTTCCAGAGCCGGTTGGCGCTGGGTGCGCTGACCCGGTCCTGGAACACCGGGTAGGTGACGACGGTGCAGAGGTAGCCGGACACGAGGAGCGCGCCCGCCCAGGCGCAGGCCGGCAGCGCCCGACGGGCCGGCGGCCCGGGCGGGCTCCCGTCCGGGCGCCGGCACAGCAGGCCCACGAGCGCCCCGGCCGCGACGGCACCGATGTACTGCCAGGTGGTGGCCACGGTGGCGGCGATCTCCGCGAACCCCCGCAGCGAGGCGACGAGCGACTCCGGCGCGAGCACGGACGTCGTGTCCGCTCCGAACCGTTCCCGCCGGTGCCGCGATCCGGGCGAGGTGATCAGGACGAGCGCTCCGGCCGCGAGGCCTGCGAGGCCCGCCGCGCACCAGAGGCGCGGGAAGGACCGGCCGGCACCCGCGGCGCCGCGGGTGCCGAGGAGGAGAGCGGTGACCAGCAGCACCCCCACGACGATCGCGGACTCCTCCGACAGCGTGCCGATGGCCGCCCCCGCGAGCAGGGCGGCCGCGAGGGCCGCCCCTCTCCCGCGGCGCGAGCGGGCCGCGAGGAAAGGGAGCAGCGCCGCACAGGCCAGCACCGGCGGCATGGTGTGCGAGACCGATGCGGCGGGCCAGTAGAACGTCTTGTACGTGTTGGGCGTGACGAGGAGGAAGAGGGCGGTCGCCATGGCGGCGACCAGGAGCGGCAGCCCGCGCGGCACGGCGAGCCGGGCGCGGCGCAGCGCGAGGACCGTCGCGGCCCGGAGCACCACGAGCGTCAGCACGCCGGTGACCAGGCCGAACCACTGGTGTCCCGGCACCTGGAACGTCGCGTAGGCGCCGACCAGCAGCGCGTTGGTGATGCGCCCGTTGTCGTCGAGGTAGAACGTCCCGACGAGGCCGGCGATGCCCTCGTCCCGCACCAGGGGCAGGAAGCACCAGTCGTCCGCACCGGGCCGGACCGACCGGCCGTACCACGCGGCGGCGGCGAGCAGGGCGAGGGGCGGGAGGGAGAGCGCGGTCACCCACAGAGAGGTGCGCGGGCGCGGCCGGGGGCCGTTCCTCCGCCCTGCCGTCCGCTCGTCGTGCGCGGTCCGCCCCCGCCCGTCGCCCGGCCGGTCCGGAACCGCTGTCCCGGGGGTGCTGTCGGACATCCGCGGTCACCGGTCCTCGGAGGAGTGGACGGGCCGGTCGGGGAGCGGCCGGCCCGCCGGCCGGCCCTGCGGCGACGCCGCCCCGCCCGGTTCCGTCCCGCCCCGCGCCCGGGCGGCGGAGCGGCCCGACAGGATCGCCCACCGGGCCAGCAGGAAGGAGAGTGGCGTGACGAGGACGCCGGCGGCCAGGGCTGCCAGGTTCTTGTCCATGCCGAGCACGCCGACCGCCCCGTGAAGCAGGATGCCCGAGGCCACGAGGTTGACCGCGCTCGACAGGGGATAACGCAGGAACGCGTGCCACGTCGGCTTCGTCCGGCAGGTGACGCAGGAGTTGAGCAGGAACGAGCACACGATGCTGACGGCGTACCCGATGACATGCGCGGTCAGGTAGGGGATCCAGGGGTTGAGGGACGCGTAGACGCCGAGGTAGACCGCTGTGTTCACGCATCCGACCAGGAGGAAGCTGCCGAACTGGCGTGTGGTAGGGGTCCGGGCGGAGCCGGGGGCGTCCAGCCCGGCGACGAGCGGGGGCGGCGGCCGGTCCGCCGGTACCGGACCGTTCTCGTCGGTCTCCCGTACGACGTAGGGCGGACGGTGTTTGGCCTCGTGGTAGATGCGGCCCACGTATTCGCCGATGACCCCGAGTGTCACCAGCTGGATTCCGCTGAGCGCCACCACGGCGGTGAGCAGGGTGGCGTAGCCAGGTGTGTCCGCGCCGTGCAGCACGACGGTCACGACGGTCCACACCGCGTAGGCCAGCGCCGACAGGAAGATCCAGAAGCCGGTGTAGATGGCCAGGCGGAGCGGACGGTCGTTGAAGGACAGCAGTCCGTCGATGCCGTAGTTGAGCAGCCGCCTGCTCCCCCACTTCGAGCGGCCGGCCGCACGCTCGCTGTTGCGGTAGCGGAAGCTGACCGTGTCGAAGCCGACCCAGGAGAAGATCCCCTTGGAGAACCGGTTGCTCTCCGGCAGGGACAGGACGCTCTCCACCGCCCGTCTGGACAGCAGGCGGAAGTCGCCGGAGCCGTCGATGAGTTCCACGTCCATGCACCGGCGCACGACCGCGTAGTAGGTGCGGCTCAGCGCGCTGCGGATCACGCCCTCGCCGGAGCGGTCGCGTCGCGGGATGACCTGGTCGTAGCCGTGCCGGTGCAGCTCGAGCATGCGGGGGATCAGCTCGGGCGGGTGCTGGAGGTCGGCGTCCATGATCACCACGGTGGCCCCCCTGGACATGCGGAGACCGGCGAGCATGGCGGCCTCCTTGCCGAAGTTCCGGCTGAACGCCGTGTAGCGGGTCCGCCCGTCCTGCGTGGCGAAGGTGCTGAGCAGCAGCCGTGTACCGTCGCTGCTGCCGTCGTCCACGTAACAGATCTCGAAGGTCTCCCCCAGCCGCTCCAGGACGGCGAGCAGGGCCGCGTGGAAGGACCTGACGACCTCGGCCTCGTTGTAACAGGGCACGACGACCGACAGCTGGAGGTCGGTCACGCGGCACCTCCCGACGTCGTCCCCGGGCCCGCGCCCGCGCTGCCGGGCCCGCAGCGTTCCACCACAGTGGTCCGTCCACGGGCGAAGTCCCCCTTCATCCGGTGGCGGAGGCGCGAGCCGCCGTGCTCTTTCGCGCGAACGGCGCAGGGGCGGGGCGCGCGGACGGGCCCACGGGTGGTCTCACAGCACCGGCGGAGCACCGAGTCGCTGGACACGGACGGCGTACATATCATCGCAAAAGTGACATTCCCCGTATCCCTCGGCCGTGCCTCCTCACCCGTCAGGGCCCTGCTCACCTGCCTGCTCGCCGCCTTGTCCGCCGCGTGCTGGCTCCTCCTGCCCGCCTCGGTGAACGCCCGCGCCGACGACCCCGGGGAGCTGTCCCGGGAGGGGCAGGTCACCGACCGCGTCGGCGCTCTGGGCGGCCGGACCGGCCAGGTGGAGGCCGCTCTCGACCGGCTCTACGACGAGCACCGCGTCCAGCTGTTCGTGGTGTACGTCCGGGATTTCTCCGGTCGCGACGCCCGGACCTGGGCCGACGAGACCGCGAACCGCAACGGCCTCGGCAGGGAGGACGCGCTGCTGGCCGTGGCCACGCACGACCGGCAGTACGCCTCCTCCGTGGACCAGGAGTCGCGCCTGACCGATGCCCGGCTCGCGGACGTGGCGAGCACCGCCGTCGAGCCGGCTCTGAGGCAGAACGACTGGGCGGGAGCCGCGATCGGCGCCGCAGACGGCTACGCCGCGGTGCTCGCCGGTGACCCCGTCCCGGTCCCCGCCCTCACCCCGGGCGCTGCGGATCCCGGCAGCACCTCCGGCGACGGGACCTCGGCCGACCTGATCGTGCCCGTCGCCCTGGTCGTCGTCGCAGGGGTGGTCGCCGTGTTCGCCTTCACCCGCCGCAGACGGCGCACGAGGAGCCGGACGACTCCGCGGGCGGGCGGCGGCTGGGGCAGCGAGGCAGGACCGGCGGCCGCGCTGCCGGACCTGGACGCGCGGGCGAAGGAGGATCTGGTCGACACGGACGACGCCGTGCGCACCAGCGAGGAGGAGCTCGGCTTCGCCACGGCCCAGTTCGGCGAGGAGGCGGCGGCTCCGTTCGCCGAGGCCGTCCGGCACGCCAGGACCGGGCTGACCGCCGCCTTCCGGCTGCGGCAGCAGCTGGACGACGCCTTTCCCGAGGACGACGCGACACGCCGCCGCATGCTCGGCGAGATCATCAGCCGCTGCACGGAGGCCAACGAACGCCTGGACGCCGTGTCCGAGGACTTCGACCGGCTGCGCGCCCTCGAACGGACCGCCCCGCAGGCCGTCACCACCGCCGAGACCACGTACCGCGGCCTGATCGCACGCGTCTCCGCCTCGCGGACGGACCTGGACGCGATGCGGGGCCGGTACGCCGAGTCGGCGGCCGCGCCCGCCGCCGGGGACGTCGAACAGGCCGAGGACCGGCTGGTCTTCACCACCTCGGCCCTGAACCAGGCGCGCCAGGCTGTGGACAGCGGCGACAACGCGCGGGCCGCGGTGTACGTCCGTGCTGCCGAAGGGGCGATCGAACAGGTCTCCCTCCTCATGGACGCGGTCGAACGGCGGGCCGGGGAGCTGGCCGAGGCCGCGGAGAGGCTGCCGGGCGCGCTCACCGGGACGGAGACGGACCTGGCCGACGCCAGGGGACTGCTCGACGGCACTCCGGCGGGTGTGCCGACCGCGGATCTGCGGGGCAGGGTGGCCCGTGCCGAGGCGGTGGTCGCCGATGTGAGGGAAGAGCTCGGCTCCGGCCCCTACGACCCCGTCGACGCGTTGCGCAGGGTGGAGGAGGCCGACACGGCGCTGGACGAGGCGCTGGCCGGGGCCCGGGAGCAGGAGCACGGCAGCCGGCGGGCGCGTTCACTCCTCGATCAGGCGATGCTCACCGCACGGGCGGCGATCGGTGCCGCCGCGGATTACGTCACCACCCACCGGGGTGCGGTCGGCAGCCAGGCACGCACCCGGCTGGCGGAGGCGCAGCGCCGGTGGGAGAGGGCGGAGGAACTGGCCTCGGCCGACGACCCGCAGGGCGCCCTCGCCGAGGTACGGCGGGCGGACGCCCTGGCCACCGAGGCGCGGAGTCTGGCCGAGCAGGACGTGCGCGCCTACAGCGACCGGAGCGGCTTCGGCGGTCCGCGCGCCGGCGGCGGGGCGGGTGGCGCCGTGCTGGGCGGCATCCTCCTCGGCGGGCTGTTCGGCGGCGGACGGGGCGGAGGGCTCGGCGGCGGGTTCGGGGGCGGGTTCGGCGGGGCCGGGGGCGGGTTCGGCGGTGGGCCGGGCAGTTTCGGCGGCGGGGGCACCCGTGGCCGGCGGGGCGGCGGTGGCCGCTTCTGACGCAGGCCCGGACACGCGGCGCCGGACACCGGTTTCCGTACGACGGGATCACGTACGGGGGATTTCGCACAAGGAGAGGTGCCATGACCAAGCAGACCGTCCTCGGCCGCGTCACCCAGCTGGCACGGGCCGACATCAACGCCCTGATCGACCGGGCGGAGGATCCGCAGAAGATGCTGGACCAGTTGATCCGCGACTACACCGCCAACATCGCGGAGGCCGAGCAGGCGGTGGCCACCACCATCGGCAACCTCAGGCTGATGGAGGAGGACCACCGGGAGGACGTCGACGCGGCCCGGGAGTGGGGGCGGAAGGCACTCGCCGCCAGCAGGAAGGCCGACGAGCTGCGGGCCGCGGGGGCGGGGGTGGACGCCGACAGGTTCGACGACCTCGCCAAGGTGGCACTGGGCAGGCAGCTCCGGTCGGAGCAGGAGGCGGAGGCGGCCGAGCCGACGATCGCCTCGCAGACGGTGGTGGTGGACAAGCTGAAGTCGGGTCTCGTTCAGATGAAGGACAAGCTGACCCGGCTGAAGTCCGAGCGCGACGAGCTGGTCGCACGCGCCGCGTCCGCGCGGGCACAGAACCGGATGACGGACGCCGTCAAGAGCATCGACGTCCTGGACCCGGCCAGTGAGCTCGGCCGCTTCGAGGACAAGGTGCGGCGCGAGGAGGCGCGGGCGGTGGGCGAGCGGGAACTCGCCGCGTCGTCCCTGGACGCCCAGTTCGAAGAGCTGGACGGCCTCGGGGACAGCGCGGAGATCGAGGCCCGGCTCGCCGCCCTGAAGTCCACCGCGTGACCGTACGCCGCCTCGGGGCGCACACCCCGTCAGTACATGCTCATCAGCTGCTCCACGGAGAGTCCGGCGGCCGGCTCGCCGTCCGGCAGCGCCAGCTCGAACCACACGGTCTTGCCGCGCGGAGTGCGCCGTGAACCCCAGGCCGCGCTGAGCAACCCGACCAGTTGCAGCCCGCGGCCGCCCTCGTCGGTGTCGCGTGCGCGCCGGCGGCGCGGCTGGACGAGGCCGGAGTCCCACACCTCGCAGACGAGCGTGCGGTCGCGCAGGAGCCTGAGCCGTATCTCGCCCTCGCCGTAGCGCAGGGCGTTGGTGACGAGCTCGCTGACGAGCAGTTCGGTGGTGTCCACCAGGTCGTCCAGGTCCCACGCGGTGAGCTGTGCGCGCGCCAGCTCCCGGGCGCGGCCGACCGAGCGGAGTTCACGCGGAAGCCGCCAGTCACCCACCGCGTCCGGTGCGAGACCCTGGATACGGGCCATCAGCAGGGCGATGTCGTCCTCGCCGTGCCGGGTGTCGAGGGTTCTCAGGACGTGGTCGCAGACGTCTTCGAGCGGCTGCGACGGCTCGGTGAGGGCCTGCCGGAAGGTGTCGAGGCCCTCGTCGAGCGGATGGTCGCGGGACTCGACGAGCCCGTCGGTGTAGAGGGCCAGGAGGGCACCCTCCTTGAGCTCCACCTCGACCTCCTCGAAGGGTTCGCCGCCGACGCCGAGCGGCATGCCCGGCGGCACGTCGAGCAGCCGGGCGGCCTCGCCCGGCTCGGCGACCACCGGGGGGAGATGGCCGGCGTTGGCGAAGGTGCACCGCCGGGTGACCGGGTCGTACACCGCGTACACGCAGGTCGCCAGGTAGACCTCGGAGAGGTCGGCCTCACGTGACTTGTGGGCGGCACGCGAGGGCCACTGGGCGCCGCCGCCCGCGCCGAAGCCCTCGCTCCGCTCGCCGCCTCCCGGGGTGCCGAGCCCCCGGGCGACCTCGTCCAGGGCGGACAGGACCTCGGCGGGTTCCAGGTCCAGGAGCGCCAGCGTGCGTACGGCGGTGCGCAGTTCGCCCATGGCGACGGCGGCCCGCAGCCCACGGCCCATCACGTCGCCGACGACCAGCGCCGTGCGGTGGCCGGGCAGTTCGATCACGTCGAACCAGTCACCGCCGACCTCGGTGGCCGTGTTGCCCGGAAGGTACCGGCAGGCGATGTCCAGGCCCGCCGCCTCGGGGTCGCCCGGCGGGAGCAGGCTGCGCTGGAGGATGAGCGCCCGCTCGTGCTCCCGGCGGTAGAGACGGGCGTTGTCGATACAGACGGCGGCGCGGGCCGCGAGTTCGGTGGCCAGGGCCCGGTCCCGTTCGCCGAACGGCTCGCTGCCCTTGGCACGGGAGAACTGGACGAGACCGACGACGATGTCGTGCGCGACCATCGGCACGGCGAGGGTGGAGTGGACGAAGCCGCGTTCGTCGCCGGGCACGTCCTCGGCACGGCCGGTACGCAGGGCGACGGCACAGGGCGAGTGGAACGGGTAGCGGTGGACCGAGCCGAGGGCGGGCGGGCCCGTGCCCCCGTGAGCCTGTGCGCCGTCTCCCCCGCCGGAGCCGGTGAGGGCCCCCGGGAGCCCGTCGGACACGGCGCTGGCGTGGGCCACCCGGCGCATCTCCGCCGAGCCGGTGCCGGATTCCTGGTGGTGCCTGCCCCAGCTGGCGGGCGAGGCCTCCTCGCCGGTGAGCAGTCCCTGGAACAGGTCGACGGAGGCGAGGTCGCAGAAGCCGGGCACGGCGACGTCGAGCAGTTCCCGGGCGGTGGTCTCCAGGTCGAGGGAGTTGCCGATGCGTGCGCTGGCCTCGTTGAGCAGGGCGAGATTACGGCGGGCGCTGGCCGCCTCACGGGCGGCGATGTGCCGTTGTGTGACGTCGGTGGCCACCCCGGCGATGCCCACGGGACGCCCGGAGCCGCTGTGCACCCGGTAGAGGTTCATGGACCAGTGCCGGCGGCCTGTCGTCCCGGGCGGAGTGCCGACGAGCTGCAGGTCGGTGACGGCTTCACCGGTCTCCAGGACGCGCTCGAGCGTCATGGAGAGGCGTTCGGCCTCCGGGCGGGCCAGGTAGTCGTCCACCGTGCGGCCGCGGTGGTCGTCGGCCTCGCCGCCGAAGACGGTGGCGAACCGCTTGTTGGCCCGCACGACGGTGAAATCGGTACCGAACAGGACGAAACCGAAGGGAGATTGGCCGAAAATAGCCTGTGAGGCGGCGAGGTCCGTCTCCATGCGCCGCAGTGCCCGGACGTCCACGACGATACAGAGCGCGGCGCGCTCGCCGGTCTCCGTCTCGCTCGGCATGACGTAGATCTCGGCGAGCCCGCGCACCGCGTTCTCACCAGGGATCCGGAACGGGACGAGACCGGTCCACTCCTTGCCGTCCAGGATCTCGCCGACCCGCCCGTGGGCATCCGGGCGCAGCTCGGCGGGCATGAACGCCTCGACCGGGTCCTTGCCCACCACCTCGTCGGAGGTCATGCCGAAAAGACCGGCGGCCCGCCGGCTCCACTGCTCGATCAGCCCGTCGGGCCCGATCGAGAACGAGGCGACCCGGATGTGGTCATAGATCGAGCCGGGCGGACTGCTCTGCCACATGACGTCGCCCGCCGTCCCAGGTATATCGCTCACGCGACCGTCCCCTCCAGCTCACACACCGGACCGGTCCTGCCCGCAGTATTCAGCACTACGGGCCACACCGGCACGGCGTTCACGATCACAGCACGGTCTCAGTACCTTTCAGCCAGATCCTGCCCGACCTCCGGTGATCGCTGTGCGTCCCCTCCCACTCCTAACCGGGCAGAGCGAGCTCGAACCACACGGTCTTGCCGTTCCTGCCGCGCCGGGTCCCCCAGCTACGCGCGGAACAAGCCAGGAGCTGCAGTCCGCGACCGCTCTCGTCCTCGGGTCCGGCCGTGCGCTCGGTGGGCGGATCCGGAACCGGATCGGAGACTTCCACGAGCAGCCCCTGGCCGTCGGCGTGCATCCCGGGCGCGTCACCGTCGGAGTGCGGCCGCACGAGCCGGACACCGATGGGGCCGGAGGCGTAGCGCAGGGAATTCGTGACCAGTTCACTGACGAGCAGCACCGCGACGTCGCCCACCGCGGCGTCGAACCCCCAGTGGTGCAACGCGTCGCGGACCGCGTGCCTGGCGCTGCGCACGGAGCCCGGCTCCGCCGGAAAGCTCCACTCGGCACGATCACCTTCGGTATCGGTCACGCCGATCACTTCCCGGGGCCGGCAGCGGGGACGCACCCTGTTCGGAGGGCCTGATCGGCACATACCCGGTATTCAGCGCACCTTATCGCAGAGGGGAACCAATGGGGCGTACGGGTGCAAACCCCACACCGGTCCGGTAGGCGAGGACCGGCGCGTCACCCGCAGCAAGCGCTCGCGGCCCGTACGCCTCAGGCCCGGGAGGCTTCCCGCAGGCGGCGTACGGCTTCGGTCACGGCGGGCCGGTCCTGGTCCAGCCAGTCGACGGTGTCCGCGTCCTCCGGGGCGAGCCAGCGCAGCTCGTCGTGGTCCTGCAGCGGTCCGGGCTCACCCGAGAGCAGCCGGACCGTCCACACCCGGAGCACGAAGCCGGGCTTCAGCGGCCATTCCCCCGGGATGCGCTCCACGGGCTCGGCCTCCACGCCGAGCTCCTCCCTGAGCTCCCGCACGAGCGCCTGTTCGCCGCTCTCCCCCGGCTCCAGCTTGCCGCCCGGCAGCTCCCAGCGCCCGGCCAGCTCCGGCGGAGCGCTGCGGCGGGCAGCCAGCAACCGCCCGCCGCCGAAGACGGCCCCGGCCACCACGACGGAATCAGTCATGCGCCGGAGCCTAGCCGGTGACTCCCCGGCCGGGGCTCCCGCCCGGGTGAGAGCTCCTACGGGCGTGCGCTCCGGCTCGTCCGCTCCACCCAGTAGAGCTGCTTGTGCCCGTGACGGTCGAGGCCGTCCGCGATCTTCTGCGCCTCGTCCTGCGTCGCATAGCGGCCGACGCGGTACCTGTTGCCGTTGTCGTCCTGCCTGATCACCAGCCACGGGAGCACGGCACCACTGTCCGTCATACCGCTCCTCCCCAACATCCCGCCCCTCTCCCCGTCGGCGTGCACGTCCTTAAGAATCCCCAGGAAACCGCAGTACGCATATGCCCGAGCGTACGCCTGACCTTCACTCAGCGGATGCGTGTTTACACAAAGAGACACGCATCCGGCCATACCAAAGGGGGCGCACTCCCACGAATACGCCCCTTCGTACCCGGTCGGCCGACGCGCTGCCCCGCCCTCCGGTGAGCGGACACCTCACCCTGGCGAGCCTCGCCCGCCGAGCAGCACGAGGAGCGGGCCGGGCCCGGCCGGGCCGGACAGCCCGCGACGGCCGGCGCGGCCCGTCGGCCGAGGTGCGACGAAAAAGGGATGCGGGCCGAGACACGACAAACGACGGGCGGCGCCGATGATCCGGCCCGCCGGTCAGGTGCCGCGCGGGATCACCGCACCGCACCGCAGGAGGAGGACAAGCCCTCACTTCCACCGGTCACCGCGGCCGCCCCTCCTGCCGCCCTCGCTCCCCTCACCGCCCCGCGGTCACCTGACCGGAAGGTGGTAGGCAATGCGGTACCGGTCGGCGGGGACGACCACATCGGCCGTCTCCACCGCCCGCCCCGAGGCGTAGTACGTCCGCCCGATCACCATCACCACGTGGCCCGGCACCCCGCCGAGCGCCAGCAGTTCCTCCGCCAGCCCCGGGCGCGCGCCGACCTCCTCCACCACGTTGTCCACGACGACGTCGATCGCCGCCATGCGGTCGACCACGCCGCAGCCCCCCAGCGGCCCCTCCTCCGGAAGCATCACCGGCGTGCGCCCCGTGACGGCCAGGGGCTCCCAGGAGGTGGACAGCATCATGGGCTCACCCGCCTCGCGGAGGACGTACCTCGTACACATCACCCGGTCGCCGGGCTCGATCCCCAGCCGCCCGGCGATCTCGGCACTCGCCCCCTCCTGCTGACTGCGGGACTCCCAGGTCCCCCGTGCGCCTTCCGCCGTCTGCTCCTGGCGGAAGGGGTCGGTCCCCGCCCCGGGCCGGTAACCGGAACGGGCGATCCGGCGCGGGACCGGACGCGCTCGCACATACGTCCCGGAGCCCGACCGCCCCTCGACGAGTCCTTCGGCCATCAGGACCTTGCGCGCCTCCAGCGCCACGGTGTCCGAGACCCCGTACTCCTCGCGGATCCGGGCCTGGGAAGGCAGCCGGGCATGGGGTGGCAGCGCACCGTTGACGATCTTCTCCCTGAGATCGCTCGCCACGCGCAGATAGGCGGGCTGCTCACCGAAAGCCACAGGCCACTCCCAACGGGTTGACAGACAGCAACAGCGTGACAACCGTGGGTTGAATACCGCAAGCACGGGCCAGAGTTTCACCCGAAGTGATGATTCCCCGCCCACCAGCGCATACCCGACCCAGGTCCGCACCGAACACGCCCGGACCCTTGACCCCTTTTGGTCCAGACCAATACCTTCCTGTGCACAGCACAGCACGGCTCCCGCTGCCCCGCCGGCACCCGGAACACCCCCCTGGAACCCGCACCGGACCGACCCCGGACCACGCACAGGAACGAGCCCCATGCGCCGAAGAACCCTGACCGGACTGACCACAGCCGCCTGCGCCCTCACCCTGCTGGCGGGCCTCGCCCCCGCCGCCACGGCCGGCGGGACCGGCCACGACCGCGGTGCGGACCACCGCGACCGTGCGTACCGGACCGTCGGCTACTTCACCCAATGGGGTGTCTACGGACGCGACTTCCAGGTCAAGGACCTGGAGACCAGCGGTACCGCGGCCAAGCTCAGCCACATCAACTACGCCTTCGGCAACGTCAACGCCGAAGGCCGCTGCTTCACGGGCAATGTGCCCGGCGAGGCCGACGCCTGGGCCGACTACGCCCGTCCGCTGGATGCCGCCGGATCGGTCGACGGCGTCGCCGACACCGATACGCAGCCCCTGGCGGGCAATTTCAACCAGCTGCGCGAGCTCAAGGCCGCGCACCCCGGCCTCAAGGTGATGATCTCCCTGGGCGGCTGGAGCTGGTCCACCCACTTCTCGGACGCGGCCCGCACCGCCGCCTCCCGCAAGGCGCTCGTCTCGTCCTGCATCGACCTGTACATCAAGGGCGACCTGCCCGTGGACGGCGCCCGCGGAGGCGAGGGGGCCGCGGCCGGCCTCTTCGACGGCATCGACCTCGACTGGGAGTGGCCCGGTTCCGCCGGTGACG
The DNA here is from genome assembly GCF_043088245.1 of Streptomyces sp. NPDC014623. Taxonomy (NCBI): domain Bacteria; kingdom Bacillati; phylum Actinomycetota; class Actinomycetes; order Kitasatosporales; family Streptomycetaceae; genus Streptomyces; species Streptomyces sp. NPDC014623. The sequence continues at coordinate 75,574 of NZ_JBIBZU010000001.1, forward strand.
CGGACACGGTCTTCCGCCCGGAGGACAAGCGGAACTTCACGGCTCTGGTGCACGAGTTCCGCACCCAGCTCGACGCCTACGCGAAGAGCAGCCGGAAGGGCGGGGCCGGGCCGAAGCGCTACGAGCTGTCCGCCTTCGTACCCACGGCGCCCGCCAAGATCGACGCCGGGTTCGACGTGCCCCGCATCATGCGGGACTTCGACTTCGTCAACATCCAGGGCTACGACTTCCACGTCTCCGGCGAGACGACGACCGCCCAGCAGTCCGCGCTGTACGCCAAGGGCGACTTCAGCGTCGACCGGACGGTCCGTGACTGGATCAGACGCGGGGCCCCCGCCCGCAAGCTGGTGATGGGCCTGCCGTTCTACGGCCAGGGCTGGACGGGTGTCACCGGTGGGGGCGACGGGCTCGGTCAGCCGGCGGCGGCTCCCGCCCCGGCCACCTACGCCTCCGGCTACGAGGACTACAAGGCACTCAGGAAACTGGCCGGATCCGGGCAGTACACGGTGCACCGGGACACCCGCAACGGTCACGCCTGGCTGTTCGACGGCACGACCCTGTGGACGTACGACGATCCGCAGGTGCTGCGCGCCAAGACCTCGTACATCCGCGACCGCGGTCTCGGCGGGGCGATGTTCTGGTCGCTGGACGGCGACACGGACGACGGCGAGCTGATGACGGCGGTCGACCGAGGGCTGCGGCGGCGCTGAGCGGCGGTGAGGACCGCGCGGGACAAAGGCCCCGCGCGGTCCTCACCGGAACTGGATCGCGGGCGTGCCGGGGAAATAGATTCGGCGCATGACCGACATCCGCGTACCCCCAGCGGCGTACTTCTGCCCCCTGGACGGGTCCCGGGCCGGCTCGTCCGCCCTGACCTGGTGCTGCCCGGTCTGTGGAGGTCCCTGGGACCTCGACACCGGCGCACGCGCACCGGTCCGCCTCGACTCGCTGAGCGGTCGTGTCAATTCGCTGTGGCGGTACGAGGAGGCCCTCCCCCTCGCCGCCCCGGCCGTCTCCCTCGGTGAGGGGCGGACCCCCCTCGTCCGGCTCACGGACCAGGTCTCGGCCAAGCTCGACTTCCTGATGCCCACGCTCTCCTTCAAGGACCGCGGCGCGGTGATGCTGGCCGAGGTGGCCCGCAGGCTCTCCCCGGAACGGGTCGTCGTGGACAGCAGCGGCAACGCGGGGACGGCCGTCGCCGCGTACTGCGCCCGGGCCGGACTCCCGTGCACGGTCTACGTCCCCGAGGGGACGTCGCCCGAGAAGACCGGGCAGATCCGCGCCCACGGCGCCCGGCTGGAGACCGTGCCCGGCGGCCGTGAAGCCGCAGCGGCCGCAGCCAGGGCCGCCGCCGGTACACCCGGCACCTTCTACGCCTCCCACGTCTTCAACCCGTATTTCCTGCACGGCACGAAGACCTACGTCTACGAGATCTGGGAGGACCTCGGCGGTACCCTGCCGGACGCCATCGCCGTACCGGTCGGCAACGGCACCCTGCTCCTGGGCGCGGCCCTCGCCACCGCGGAACTCCTCGCCCACGGCCTGATCGACCGCCGCCCCGCCCTGATCGCCGTACAGGCCGAGGCCGTGTCCCCGCTGGCGGCGGCGTTCCGGGCGGGAGCCGACGGGCTGTCCGGCGCCCCGGACCGGGGGCGCCCCACCCTGGCCGAGGGGATCGCCGTCCCCCGGCCGCCGCGCGCCCGGCAGGTCCTCGCCGCCGTCCGGGAATCGGACGGCACCTTCCTGACCGTGACGGAGGAGCAGATCCGTGCGGCGCAGAAGGACCTGGCCGCCCGCGGCTTCTTCGTCGAGACGACCGGGGTCGCCTGCTGGGCGGCCGTGGGCGGCGTGACGGACCGGAGCGTGGTCGTCCCGCTCTGCGGGGCCGGCCTCAAGACGGGCCTCGCGCCTTGAGGCCGTTCCACGCCCCGGGCACCCGTGGCCTCCCGGCGTCCCTCAGCCCGTCCAGTACGTGTCGTGCTTGATGAAGAACTCCGCCCGCTCCTTCTCCGGCCAGTCGGCAACCTGCCCCACCGTCTCGAAGTACTCCTCCCTCGGCGCCCCCGGCGTGAAGAGCAGCAGCATCGACGCGGGCTCGTCGGAGTCGTTCCGGAACGCGTGCAGACCGCCCTGGGGCACGTACAGGAAGTCACCCGCCGTGGCATCGGTCCATCGCTCGCCGTCGTAGATCCGCACCGTCCCGTCGAGGATGAAGAACGACTCCGAGATCGTCCGGTGGAAGTGTTCGGCCGGGCCGCCCGCCCGGGGCCCCATGTTGACGCGGTACAGACCGAACTCGCCGTGCGTCGACTCCGTCGTCGCCAGGTAGTGGGTGCTGCCACCGCTGCGTGGCAGGAAGTCCGGGGCGGTGCCGGCCGGCCGGTACCGTGCACTGATCTCGCCCGCGCCGTCCGTGTACACGGGGTCCGGGTACGACATGCCGCTCTTCCTGCCTCCGGTCCCGGGACCGGTCCGCTCGTCCCGCGCGCCGGTACCGCACCGGCGGCGTCTTCTTCCCTACCTTCGTACGGTGAGCCTCAAGCGCATCCCTCTTCTCGCGTCCCTGATCGCGGGCGCGCTGGCCGTCCCCGTGCCGCCGCCCTCCCACGCCGCCGGGCCGCCCGCCCCGGCCTCCGTGTGCGGCAGGGCGGAGCGTCCCTCCGACGCGTCGTGGACACCGACGTCCACCGCCTTCGGCGAGGCCCAGGGATACGACCCCTACGTCGGCAACGGCTACCTGGGCCACCGCGTGCCCGCCACGGGTGCCGGATACGCCGCCACGGGCGGCAGGACGGGCTGGCCCCTCTACACCCCACGGTACGACGGTGCCTTCGTCTCCGGGCTCTACGCCCGCGACCGGAGCCTCGCCGAGGGCCGTGAGGTGGTCGCCGCGCTCCCGTCCTGGACCACGCTCGACGTACGGGTCGGCTCCGAGACGTACGGCTCCGCCACCCCCGCCGGCCGCGTCTCGCACTACCGCCAGACCCTCCACCTGCGCTGCGGTGTCGTGGTCACCTCCCTGCGGTGGACCACGGCCGACGGCCGCGCCACCGACCTGGCCTACGAGGTCCTGGCCGACCGCTCCGACGTCCACACCGGCGCCGTGCGCCTGCGGATGACCCCGCACTGGAGCGGCACCGCGACGGTGACCGGACGGCTGGACGAGCGCGGGGCGCGCCGGGTCACGGCCGCCGGCGACGGTACGTTCCGCACGCTCGGCACGGGCACGGGGGGGGCGGTCGTCCAGCTGGGTACGGCCGGCACCCGGGCGGTCACGGTCAGGGCCGGCCGCTCGTACACCTTCGAGAAGTACGTCGGTGTCGACACCTCGCTCACCTCCCGCGCGCCACGTGCCTCGGCCCGGGCGGCGGCCGGGCGGGCCGCCCGGCGCGGCTGGTCCGGGGTCCTCGCCGGCAACGCGGCGGCCTGGCGCCGGGCCTGGGCGTCCGACATCAGGACGCCGCACAGTCCGGACCTGCAGGCCTGGCTGCGGGCGGCGCAGTACGGACTGCTCGCCAGCACCCGTCCCGGCTCCTCGGACAGCATCGCCCCGGCGGGTCTGACCAGCGACAACTACGCGGGCATGGTGTTCTGGGACGCCGAGACGTGGATGTACCCGGCGCTGCTCGCCACCCGTCCCGAACTGGCCCGTTCCGTCGTCGAATACCGCTACCGCACCCGGGACGCCGCCCGTGCGAACGCCGAGGCACTGGGCCACGAGGGGCTGTTCTACCCCTGGACGAGCGCGAGCAGGGGCCGCCTGGACTCCGAGTGCCAGAGCTGGGACCCGCCGCACTGCCTCACCCAGAACCACCTCCAGGGCGACATCTCGCTCGCCGTCCAGCAGTACTACCTGGCCACCGGTGACCGCGGCTGGCTGGCCGCCCGGGGGTGGCCCCTGCTGAAGGGCATCGCCGACTTCTGGGAGTCGCGGGCCACGGCCAACGCCGACGGCAGCTACTCGGTGAAGAACGTCGCGGGCCCCGACGAATACAGCAACGGAGTCACGGACGGCGTCTTCACCAACGCGGTCGCCGCCACCGCCCTGCGCAACGCCACCCGGGCCGCCGGGCTCCTCGGCCACCGGGCACCGGCCGGCTGGACCCGGGTCGCCGACGGGCTGCGCATCCCGTACGACGCCGAGCGGAAGCTGTTCCTCCAGTACGCCGGCTACAACGGCTCGACCATCAAGCAGGCCGACACGGTGCTGCTCGTCTACCCGCTGGAGTGGCCGATGGAGGAGGGAGCCGCCGCCGCGACGCTCGACCACTACGCCGCCCGCACCGATCCGGACGGCCCCGCGATGACCGATTCGGTGCACGCGATCGACGCCGCCGCGATCGGGGCGCCGGGCTGTGCCACGTACACGTACCTCCAGCGCGCCGTGCGCCCGTTCGTCCGCGGTCCCTACAGCCTCTTCTCCGAGGCGCGGGGCGAGAAGTCCGGCGCCCAGGACCCGCTCTCCGGCTTTCCCGCCGAGGACTTCCTCACCGGGAAGGGCGGCTTCCTCCAGGTCTTCACGCACGGCCTGACCGGCCTCAGGCTGCGCGAGGACGGCGTACGCCTCGACCCGCTCCTGCCTCCGCAGCTCCGCGAGGGTGTGGAGCTGACGGGGCTGCGTTACCGGGGCCGGACGTACGACGTCGCCGTCGGCCCCCGGACGACCACGGTCCGGCTGACGGACGGCACGCCGTTCACCGTCCACACCCCGGCGGGCCCGCGCCGGCTCTCCGGCACCCTCACGCTTCCCACGCGCCGCCCCGACCTCACCCCGACGCCGGACGCCGCCCGCTGCCGCCCCGTGACGGCCACCTCCGAGTCCCCCGGTCTGTACGCCGAGGCGGCGGTGGACGGCAGCCCGTCGACATCCTGGTCACCGGACGGCGCGACGGGCACGCTGACGGTGCCTCTGCGCCACGTGACCCGGATCGCCTCGATCACGCCCCGCTGGACGGACACCGAGCCGGCCTCCCACAGCCTGGAGACCTCCCTGGACGGCCGCGCCTGGCGTCCGTACGAGCCGGGTGCGGCGGCCCGTCAGGTCCGGCTGACGGTCCGCTCGGCCGACGCGGAGAAACCGACGGGAGTGACCGGACTGACCGTCACCGGCCGCGACTGAACGGCGGCGTCCCCGTCAGCGGGCCGGCGTCTGCTCCCCACCGGGACGGAGCCGGCCCCGGCATCCCTGGAGCACGCCACGCCCGGGCCGTCCGCGACGGATCTTCACACGGCGCACGCGGGTGGTCCGTGGCCGAGGACGACTCCTCACGCGCGCCCCGGGCGCCTCCCGCCCCTCGCGAGGATTGTCCCGTTCGGGCGTATCAAGAATTGGGCTGCCGCGAAATCCGTCGCCCGACCCCGTGAAGAAACCGTACCGGCCCATGAATTGATGTGACCGCGGCGTACTTTCGAGGAGGGAAAAGCAGCGCGAGCGGCTGCTTGATGGGTGGCCTCGTAACGCGCTCACGTGCTTTGATCCTTCACATCGCGGAAGCCGCCACGACCGCGAAAACGACAAGGGTCTTCTTTCCTGACGGGGTTGGCCCTTGCCCTAGGCAATTAACGTGAAAGGAATTCACCTCATGAGCTCCGCCCCCCAGATGCAGACCCAGGAAATCTCCGACGCGGACCTGGACAACGTGTCCGGCGGCGTCTTCGCCGGCCTGGCCGGCCAGGTCTCCCTCGAGACGCCCCTCTCCTCGCTCTCCGCGGGAATCTCGGGGGCCGCCGGTGCCGACGTGCTGGGCGCCGCCGGGCTCGGAGCCGCCTCCACGCTCTCGGCCTGATCCGACGCCGTGCCCGTATGCCCCGATGCCGTCCGGGCCGCGGGGCATAGGGGCCGTGGAGCACCATGACCGACGCACCTCGGACCCCGGACCCACGGACCAGAAGGCTTCGACCGTGAAGGACCGCCCGCCCCCGGCCCGTCGTCCGCCCGGCCCGGGCAACCGGTGGGAGCTCGTCTGGAGCCACCGGGACGAACTGCTGGAGATCGCGCGCCGCCTGTCCTCGAACACCGAGGAGGCCGAGGACGCCGTCCAGGAAGCGATGCTCCGCGCGGTGGAGGACCCCGGCGTCCAGTACGGCCGGGTGCGCTCATGGCTCAGGCTCGCGACCGAACGCGTATGCGCCGAACGCCGCCGCCAGATCGCCCGCGACTCGGAGGCGAGCACGAGCCCCTACGCCGCTCCCGCGGAGCCCTCCCCCGTCGAGGAGGCGGCGTGCGACCGGGCGGAGGCCCGGTGGCTGGCGGACCGCAGCGCCGAACTGCTGCCCGCCCGCCAGGCCGAGGCGCTGCGGCTCCACTCCCAGGACCTCGACGTCGGGCAGGTCGCCCGGGCCATGGGGCTGAGCTACCGGGCGGCCGAGTCGCTGCTCGCCAGAGCCAGACGCTCGCTGCGTGACGTCCTGGCCGGGATCCTCGCTCCGACCGCGGCCGCCTGGATGTTCGTACGCAGGTTCCCGTTCCCGCCCGCGGGCGTCGCCCCGTCGGCGGTGGCGGCCTCGGCTGCGGTGACGGTCGCCGTGGCGGGGCTGTCCCTGCCCGCCGCTGCCCCCGGCCGGCCGGACGACCGCCCCCCGGGGGCCGGCGCCGGTGCCCTGCGGCCCGCCCCGGCCGCGGAGCCCCCCGCGATCCGCGCGGTTCCCGGTCACGCGCCCACGCCGCCCCCTCCCCCGGACCCGCAGCGCGCCAGCGGGCCGGGCCAGGGCACCCGGCGATCCGGTCCGGGCGGTTCACCGGCGACGCACGAGCCGCGGGTCGCGGCAGCGCTGAGGATACGGATCGGTCCTCTCGTCCCGGCACCGGAACTGCCGTCGGCGGTCACGCCCACGGCAGTACCGTCCCTCCCCGTGAACACGTCCGGCGTCTCTGCCGTGAAGCGGCCTCCGGTGCCGTCCGGCACCGTCACCGGCACGGCGACCGCGTTTCTGCCGCGGCCGGAACACACTGCCGCTCGCTCCCGCCTCCCCGTAGAACGCCTCAGACAGAGGTACGGCGGGCCGTGAGCCCTTCGCCCGTCACTCCCAGGCGCGCCTGTTCCTCCTCGACGATCCGGCGTGCCAGCTCGGTGTCCGAGACGTCGACCGCGTCCGGGGTGGCTTCGGCCACGGCGCTGCGGCGGGCGTAGGCGTCGAACAGCCGGGTCTTGGCCTCCAGCATCTTCACCATGCGTTCGTCCACTCCCCCGGTGGCGAGGAGGCGGTGCACGCGGACCGGCCTGACCTGGCCCATGCGGTGGGCCCGGGCCACCGCCTGGTGTTCGAGGGTCGGTTTGATCTGGGGTTCGCAGATGACCACGACGGAGGCGGCCTGCATGTTGAGGCCGGCCCCCGCTGCCTGGATCTGCGCCAGGAGCACCGCGGGGCCCTGGACCCCGGTGAAGTCGTCGACGACCTGCTGGCGCCGGCCTGCCGGGACGCTTCCGGTGAGCGGGCCGAAGACCGGGGCGCAGCCGGCGGTTCCGGTGGTGACGGCTTCCCCCACCACCCTCAGTACGTCCTTGAAGTAGGAGAAGACCACCGTCTTCTGTCCGTTCTCGCCGGCCTCCTGAACGATCTCCCGGAGCCGGCCCAGCTTGGCCGACTTCTCCGGTTCCGTGTACGCGGCCCTGCGCATCGCCATGAAGTTTCCCGTGCGGACGGCCTCGCGGTACGCCTCCTCGTCCGATGCGCTCAGCTCCTCCCATTCGTCGGTCTGCTGGAGACTCGGGAGTTCCGTCAGCACGTCTTCCTGGTTGCGCCGCAGATAGACCGGGGCCACGGCCTTGCGGAAGGCGGCCGATCCGGCCGGCGCGTCCCGTTCGCCGAGGAGATCAGCGACGTCGCCGTCGAGCATCCGGACCAGGTTGCGGAACTCCGCGACCCTGTTCTCCATCGGGGTCCCGGTCATGAAGAGGGCGCGCGCGCTGCGTTCCGTCCACAGGGCGACCGCCTGGGAGCGCTTGGCCTTCGGGTTCTTCACCGAATGCGCTTCGTCGACCACGAGCAGCCCGACCCGCCCGGCGCCCGGGGCGGGGAAACCGCGCAGCCCGTCGAACGTGGTCACCGCGACCCCGCCCCGCTCCTCCCAGTCGGCGTACGCGTCGTGCCGGCCGGGGCCGTGGAGCACCACGACGCGCAGGGCGCTCCGGGTCCCGACCTCCCGTGTCCAGTTCACGAGGACGCTCGCCGGACAGACGACCATGAAGTGGTTCTCCCCTTCAGCGGCCAGGTGTGCCAGCACGGCGATGGCCTGGATGGTCTTCCCCAGGCCCATCTCGTCGCCGAGTACCACCTTGCGCTGCGCGAGTGCGAACCTCGCGCCGAAGGCCTGGTAACCGCGCAAGGAGACCCGGCGGTGCGCGTCGTCGAGGTGCTGGGTCCGCACCCGCTCGGCGACCTCGTCCGGGAGGAAGCCCTCGACGGCGGCCGCGTCCGGCGACCGCCCCGAGATCTCGGCGAGCACGCTGTAGTACTCGGCGGAACCGAGCTCGAAACCGACCCAGGCCGCGATGTCGGACGACGCCCCCCGGAGCAGGTCCACCGACGCCTGGGCGAACAGCCCGGACAGGCCGGACCGCTCCCCCTCGTCCACCACCGACCGGATCCCGGTGAGCGCCGCCGACACGCGTGTCTTCTTCTCCCGGCCCGCCAGCAGCATCCCGAACCGTCCGGCGGCGGGCCCGGCGTCGGTGAGCAGCGGGCCGAGCCGTTCGGACAGGACCGCGGCCCTGTCGACCGCGCGGCGGGCGCCCGGGCCCGCCTCCACCAGTACGTGCAAGGCCGTGACGAGCGCGGTGGTGTCCGGTTCCGGCCGGTCCACGTCGATGTGGACGGCCACGGTCTCCTGCACCGCCTCGGAGAGCCGGCGGGCGGCGGCGAGCATCTGGTCGACCGTGCGCTGCCCGACGCCGGGGATCTGCCGCAGCCGGTAGGGACCCGCGTCGAGAACACTGCCCAGGGTGCGCAGTCCGCTCTTCTCGACGCTCCCCAGGCGCAGTCGCCCTTCGGTGACGTCCTGCAGCCGGGCGACGGGGATGGCGTCGAGTTCCCGCTTCACCGCTGCGTCGTGGATCGGCTTCAAGGCCGCCCGTACCGCCTCGACCGCCCTGCCGTGGTCGCCCACCACCGCCTGCGCCGCTTCGTACAGGCGCGCTCCCCGCGCGACCGTGTCCCGCTCCCCACGCCCCACGCTGTCCCCGCCCCTCTTCCCGCCCTCCCGCACATCCTGCCACCGCCGTCACCGGGCCGCGGCGGCCGTCAGGCGGCCGGAGCGGGACGGCCCCGGCGGCACCGCCGTCGACGAGCAGGCCGCTCCCGGTGACGGAGCCCGCTCCGGGCCGGGCGGGAGAGCCGCGGCTTCGGCGGCGGCGTCGGGAGTACCCGCACGGCCGGTTCCCGGCGCGGGGACCACGGCCCGCACGGCCTGGCCGCTTACGAGGACGGGCTCGACGCGGACACCCCTCAGGGCCTCCTCCCACCGCCTTCCGACGGCGCGCTGACCAGGGGGAGTTCACGGGCGCGGCCCCCTTCGGCAGGGTCAGAACCATGAGCGGCAGCCGGAAGCACTCGACCGGTCCGCCCGAGGACCTCGCCGAGGCCGTACGCGCCCACGCCGGACCCGTCGGTTTCCCCGCCGCCGGAGCTTCCACCCGTCCTCGCTGACCGAGGGCGCGGCCCAGGGTGGTCGCCTCGTTGGCGAGGCGGTCAGTCCGCCGGTCCCCCCGCGTTGCCGCCGCCGCCCTCGGCCCCGGTGCCTGTGCGCACGCTCTCCCACACCCGCATCAGCATCTGCTCGTCCAGGTCCGGCGTGGTGTTCTCGGCGCGCTCCCACTCGGCACCGCGCACCTCGGTGTGCAACTCCTCCATCTGCTGATCGAGCTGGTCGGCGAGCTGTGCCGCCTCGGTCAGACTGGTGACGATGTCGGCGGGCACGGAACCGTCGTACTTGTAGTAGATCTTGTGCTCCAAGGTGGCCCAGAAATCCATGGCGATCGTCCGGACCTGTATCTCGACGGTCACGGGAACCGGGCCGGTACTGAGGAACACCGGGATCTCGACCAGCGCGTGCAGGCTCTTGTAGCCGTTGGGCTTGGGGTGCGCGATGTAGTCCTTGATCTGGAGCACCCCTACGTCGGTCTGGGAGGTGAGTGCCTCGAGGACCCGGTAGGTGTCGGCGATGAAGCTGCACGTGATACGCACGCCGGCGATGTCATGGAGGCCCGCCCGGATCGCCTCCGGCGTCGGGTCGATGCCGAGGCGCGCGACCTTGCGCAGGATGCTCGCGGTGGACTTGACCCGGGAACCGACGTGCTCGATCGGGTTGTACCGGTGGAGGTGCAGGAACTCCTTGCGCAGGATCGACACCTTGGTCAGCATCTCGTCGACGGCGAACTCGTGCTCCATCCGGATGCGCTGGAAGTCCTTGCGCATCCGGCGCATGAACACCACGTCCGCCGGCTCGGGCGGCTCCCCACCGGCACTGTGTGCGGAAGTCTGCGTGGGGTCGGCCACGGTGGTGCTCCTCTCCCGGGTCGGGAGGCATGGTCCGGAGTAGCGGGTGCGCTACATGATCGCAGAGGCAGCCCCGTGCTCGCAGCGGCGGAAGGGTGGTCAGGGACCGGACTGAGACCGGCAGGGAGGACGCAGCTTCGTCGTCCAGTTGCAGGGCCCGCGCGACGGCCTCCAGCAGTTGCTGCGACGGGTGCTGCTCGCGACCCTTCTCCGGGCGCGTGCAGGAGGCGGAACTCACCCCCCGCGAGCGCGGCTGCCTCTTCCCGCCGCAGACCGGGCACCCTCCGACGGCCGGAAGTGGATAGTCCGGCATCGCCAGGGCGTAGGCGGGCACGCCGTGCACGGAGAAGACCTCCCAGCGCGTTCTCGACGGCGGCGTCCTTGTCCGTATCCGCCGGCCAGGGCCAAAACCGCGCAACGCCCTGTCTCAGGGGCTACGGGGGTGCGCTGCACCGGGGTTCAGCACACCCTGTCGGCGCGGACGTGAACGCGTGCGGACCTGACACCGAGGCACGAGTGCCAGGACTGTCGCCGGACAGGAAGAGCGAGCGTCGCTCCGCCCCTCACGGGGTGTCGCGGCCGGGCGGGGAACCGGGTGTCCCGGCGCCTGCCGTCACGGTACGGGTCGGCAAGCTGGTCAGCAGGCTGCGTCGGGCGGAGTCCACATGCTCTTCGGCCCGGCGTGCGAGTGTCCGGCTGTCGCCCGAACGCAGGAGAGCGGCAAGTTCGCGGTGCTCGTCGACCACGCGCGCACGATAGTGGTCGTAGGCTGCGTCGACGCGGCGCAGCTGGAACAGGTGCAGCTGAGAGCGAATGGCCTGCCATGCGGTGGTGAGCCTGCCGTTTCCGGCGGCGGCGTAGACCTGGTCGTGGAAGGCGATGTCCAGCGCCACCAGCCGGTGGGCGTCACTGCCGCCGGCGATCTCGGTCGTCATCTCGTCCACCAGCCGGTCCAGCCGGGACAGGTGCTCCGCGGTCGCGGCTCGCCGCGCGGTGGTCGCGGCCAGGCGGTCCAGCGCGGCCCGGAGTGCGTAGACCTCCTGGACGTCCTCGGCCGCCACCTCGATGACGGTGGTACCCCGGTGCCAGCCGCCGCGCACCAGCCCTTCCCGGTCCAGCCGGGCCAGCCCTTCCCGGACCGAGCCGCGGCTGACTCCGAGCCGCTCGGCCAGCTCCACTTCGCGCAGTGCGGCTCCGGGTGGGAAGTGGCCGGAGAAGATGGCCGCGCGCACCAGGTCGGCAGCCTCGTCGGCCAGCCCGCGCCGGGCCGCCCTCGGCAGTGCAGATGACATGTGTCCCATGTTGACATCCGGACAAGCCTTGAGACCGGCCCGGGTCATGGGTCCGAGGACCGGACCACATTGTCCTAATGTTGACATTAGGACAATGGGTCGGTCACGCTGCTCGGACGCCGAGCCCACGGAAGGGGACCCGATGTCTCACCGGCCCGCTGTTCACCTGGCCATCCCGGTCGACGACCTGGTAGCCGCCCGCAGCTTCTACGGGAAGGTGCTGGGCTTGCCCGAGGGGCGTAGCACCGACCACTGGGTGGACTGGGATCTCGAAGGCCACCAGTTGGTGACCCACCTGGTGGCGGTCGCGCCGCAGCCGGCCGGTACCAGCCTGGTGGGGCAGCACCGGGTGCCGATCCCGCACTTCGGCCTGCTGCTGGACGAACAGCACTTCCACCGGTTCGCCGAACGGCTGCGAGCCGCCGGGGTGAGCTTCGGCATCGAACCGCACCTGCGCTTCCCCGGCGAGCCCGGTGAACAGTGGACCATGTTCTTCCGTGATCCCGCGGGCAACGCCCTGGAGTTCAAGTCCTTCCGGGACGAGTCGATGGTGTTCGCCCGATGAGGGGTGTGCTGGTCACCGGCGGATCCCGGGGTATCGGCCGCGCCGTCGCGACGGCCTTCGCCGCCGGCGGTGACCGCGTCGCGGTGCAGTACGCGGGACGCCGTGCGGACGCCGAACAGACGCTGCGGGCACTGCCCGGCACCGGGCACACGCTGGTCCAGGCCGACCTGGGCGAGCCCGGCGCGGCCGGGCGAGTCGTGACCGAGGCGGTGGCCGCGCTCGGCACGGTGGACGTGCTGGTGAACAACGCGGCCGTGGCACCTGCGGCGGACACCCGGCATCCGATCACCGAGACCCCGCTGGCGCACTGGCAGCAGGTCTGGCGGCGGATGGTGGACGTCAACCTCCTGGGCGCGGCCGACTTGTGCTGGGCCATGGCTCAGCACCTGGTCGACCGGGGCGCCACCGGTGCGATCGTGAACGTCGGTTCGCGCGGCGCGTTCCGGGGCGAACCGGACTTCCCCGCCTACGGGGCGACCAAGGCGGCGCTGCACGCCCTCGGCCAGTCGCTGGCCGTGGCACTGGCCCCGCACGGCATCGCGGTCACCTCCGTCGCACCCGGATTCGTGGCCACCGAACGGCAGGCGGCGAAGCTGGCCGGGCCCGGAGGTGAGCACCTTCGCGCCGAAAGCCCGTTCGGACGGGTCGGCACCCCGGAAGAGATCGCCGCCACCGTGCATTTCCTCGCCTCCCCGGCCGCGGCATGGGCCTCCGGCACCATCGTCGACCTCAACGGCGCATCCCACCTGCGCACCTGACCCGCCAGTCCGTGGAGATCGGGCGGGCGGCGTTCTGTTTCGGCGACGGCCGTCGAGCTCGTGAGCAACGTCCGCCGGGGACCGGTCGACCGGGACGGCGCCCGCGCGTCGCGCCGGCATCCAGCACGGTACGAACATGAGAGGTGACGGCAGGTCAGAACATCCGGTGCCTGTCCAGCGCGACGAAGATCAAGGGGCCTGACTCCGAAGGGTCAGGCCCCGTCCGATCCGCACATGTGCCGGATCGGTGAAGTGGCGCCAGGTCACCGGCTAGACGTTGAAGCGGAACTCCACCACGTCGCCGTCCTGCATCACGTAGTCCTTGCCCTCCATGCGGGCCTTGCCCTTGGCGCGGGCCTCCGCCACCGAGCCCGTCTCGACGAGGTCCTCGAAGGAGACGATCTCCGCCTTGATGAACCCCTTCTCGAAGTCGGTGTGGATCACACCGGCCGCCTCCGGGGCCGTGGCGCCCTTCTTGATCGTCCAGGCGCGGGCCTCCTTCGGGCCTGCCGTGAGGTAGGTCTGGAGGCCCAGGGTGTCGAAGCCGACGCGGCCGAGGGTGGCGAGGCCGGGCTCCTCCTGGCCCATGGACTGGAGGAGTTCGAGGGCCTCTTCGTCGTCGAGTTCGATCAGCTCGGACTCGATCTTGGCGTTGAGGAAGATGGCCTCCGCCGGAGCGACCAGGGCGCGCTGTTCGGCCTTGAAGTCCTCGTCGACCAGCTCGTCCTCATCGACGTTGAACACGTACAGGAAGGGCTTCGTCGTGAGCAGGTGCAGCTCGTGCAGGAGCCGCCCCTTCTCGGTGCCGGCCGTGATGCCCCGGGAGAAGAGCGTGTCGCCCGCCTCGAGGATCTTCTGGGCCTCCTCGACGGCGGCGAGGACCGCGGCCTTGTCCTTCTGGAGGCGGGCCTCCTTCGTCAGACGCGGGACGGCCTTCTCGACGGACTGGAGGTCGGCCAGGATCAGCTCGGTGTTGATCGTCTCGATGTCGTCCTTGGGCGAGACCTTGCCGTCCACGTGGACGACGTTCTCGTCCTTGAAGGCACGGATGACCTGGCAGATCGCGTCGGACTCACGGATGTTCGCGAGGAACTTGTTGCCCAGGCCCTCGCCCTCGCTCGCGCCCCGCACGATGCCCGCGATGTCGACGAAGTCGACGGTGGCGGGGAGCAGCTTCTGCGAGTGGAAGATCTCGGCGAGCTTGTCCAGCCGGGGGTCGGGGACACCCACCACGCCGACGTTCGGCTCGATGGTGGCGAACGGGTAGTTGGCCGCCAGCACGTCGTTCTTGGTCAGGGCGTTGAACAGGGTCGACTTGCCGACATTCGGCAGGCCGACGATTCCGATCGTGAGCGACACTTTGGCGACTTCCTGGAGTGAGGAGAGGGGCTGTCCGGGCGGGCCGGGAGTGGACCGGTTCTCCAGTTTACGGGCGGGGCCGGGCGGCCCGTCACGGGTGCGGAGGCTCAGGCCCGTCCGGGACCGTACGGTCGCGTTTCGGCCGTGTGGGATCGAACGCAACGCCAAGGTCGGCCAAAGCGCGTGTCCAACGCCCGAAAGAGTGCACCCGGCGCCCTAGGTTGTCGGGGTGGAGCAGCACAGGACACGTACCCCGCAGCGCAGGCAGCCCCCGCAGGCCCGGCCCGCCCCGCCCGGCGGCCTCGGCGAGGTCACGGCCGCCTGTCCCGTGACGGTCACGCCGACGGCGGGCCCGGCGCCGAAGTCCCGGCCCGGCGGCGCCCCACCCGTGGTCCTGGCGCTGCGCCGGTTCCCCGACCCCCGGCTGACCGGCATCGGCGCCGGGCTCTTCGCGACCCTGGCCATGTTCCTGCTGGCCTGTGCGGACCGGTTGCTCCTCGGCGGTTCGGAACTCGTGTACGGGCTGCTGTTCCTGCCCGTCAGCGCCCTGACCGCCCTCTGGGTGCGGCCCGCCGACCTGGTGACCGCCCCGATCATCGTGCCCATCGCCTTCGCGGTCGGTGTGATCCCCGTCGCCGGGGGCACAGGCGGCTTCGGCGGACAGGCGATGGCCGTCGTGACCGCGCTCGCCGTCCAGGCCGGCTGGCTGTACGGGGGCACGCTCGTCGCCGGTCTCATCGCCACCGTACGAAAGGTCCGGCAGATGCGGGAGCGGCGGCGGCACCTGCTCAGCGCCGGCCGGGCCGCACGCCGCCCCCGCGCGTAGGGCCTACTTGCCGGCGGCCGCCATGGCCGCGCCGACGATGCCGGCGTTGTTCTGCAGTTCGGCCGGGAGCATCTCGGCCCGTACGTTTTCGATGAGCGGCAGGAACTTCTCCGCCTTGCGGCTGACGCCCCCGCCGATGATGAAGAGGTCGGGCGAGAACAGCATCTCCACGTGGGCCAGGTACTTCTGCACCCGGTGGGCCCAGTGCGTCCAGCTCAGGTCCTCGTCCTCCTTGGCCTTCGTGGAGGCACGCTTCTCCGCGTCGTGGCCGTGCAGCTCCAGGTGGCCGAGCTCGGTGTTGGGGACCAGTTGCCCGCCGGTGAAGACCGCGCTCCCGATGCCCGTACCGAACGTGAGCATGATCACCGTGCCCTTGCGGCCGCGGCCCGCCCCGAAGGTCATCTCGGCGACACCGGCCGCGTCTGCGTCGTTGAGGATCGTGACGGGCTGCCCGATGCGGTCGCTGAGCAGCGTCCGGGCGTCCGTGTCGATCCATTTCTTGTCCACGTTGGCCGCGGTCCTGGTGACACCGCCCGTGACGACTCCGGGAAACGTGATGCCCACCGGCCCCTGCCAGTCGAAATGGCCGACGACCTCTGCCACACCGTCGGCCACGCTCCGGGGCGTGGCCGGGTGAGGGGTCAGTACCTTGTGGCGCTCCTGCGCCAGCTCTCCGCGGTCCAGGTCCACGGGCGCACCCTTGATCCCTGAACCGCCGATGTCCACACCGAAGATCTCCATGCGATCCACGGTACGGGCAGGTGGCCCGCATCACTCCCCGGAGGTGCGATCCGGTGGGCGCACCAGGGGCGCACCCGGTGGAGAGGCGGGCGCGCCAGGACTATCGGGCGGAGAGTTCCGCGGCCTCGGCGCGCAGGTCGCGCCGGAGTTCCTTGGGCAGCGAGAAGGTGATCGACTCTTCCGCGGTCTTCACCGTCTCCACGTCCGCGTAACCCCGCTCGCCCAGCCACTCCAGCACGCCGTCGACCAGGACGTCGGGCACCGAGGCGCCCGAGGTGAGGCCGACCGTGGTGACGCCTTCCAGCCACGCCTCGTCGATCTCGTCGGCGGAGTCCACCAGATGGGCGGCGGGCGCGCCGGCGTCCAGGGCGACCTCGACCATGCGGATCGAGTTGGAGGAGTTCTTGGAGCCGACGACGACGACCAGCTCGGCGTCCTCGGCCAGCTTCTTCACCGCGACCTGGCGGTTCTGCGTGGCATAGCAGATGTCGTCGCTCGGCGGGGAGAGGAGGTTCGGGAACTTCTGCTTGAGCGCGCCGACGGTCTCCATCGTCTCGTCGACGGACAGCGTGGTCTGGGAGAGCCAGACGACCTTGGACTCGTCACGGACCTCGACGTTCTTCACGTCTTCGGGGCCGTCGACGAGCGTGATGTGGTCGGGTGCCTCGCCGCTCGTGCCGATGACCTCCTCGTGGCCCTCGTGGCCGATCAGGAGGATGTCGTAGTCCTCCTTGGCGTAGCGGACGGCCTCCTTGTGGACCTTGGTGACCAGCGGGCAGGTCGCGTCGATGGTGGCGAGCTTGCGCTCGGCGGCCTCGGCGTGGACGGCCGGTGCGACGCCGTGCGCGGAGAACATCACGATGGAGCCCTCGGGCACCTCCGCGGTCACGTCGACGAAGATCGCGCCCTTCTTCTCGAGCGTCTGCACGACGTACTTGTTGTGCACGATCTCGTGACGGACGTAGATCGGGGCGCCGTACTGTTCCAGGGCCTTCTCGACGGCGATCACGGCGCGGTCCACGCCCGCGCAGTAGCCACGGGGCGCGGCGAGCAGGACACGGCGGGCAGGAGTTGCAGTCATGCGTCCCATCGTAAGGCCGTACCGAACAGGCGCCGGGTCGGCGGGGTCGCGAGACTGATGCGTACGCAACCGAGCGACGGAGGCTTCATGGCGGGCAGCGGCAGCAGCGCGGAGGAGGGGAAGCTGCGGCGCACACTCGGGTTCCGGGACCTGGTGGTCTACGGGCTGCTGTTCATCGCGCCCATGGCGCCGGTCGGTGTGTTCGGGACGCTGGACGCCAAGTCCGGCGGGGCTGTGGCGCTGGTGTATCTCGTGGCGACCGTGGTGATGGCCTTCACCGCGTTCAGCTACGCCCAGATGGTCCATGTGGCCCCCCTCGCCGGGTCGGTCTTCGCGTACGCCCGCAAGGGACTCGGGGAAGGGCCCGGGTTCATCGCCGGCTGGATGGCGATGCTCGACTACCTGCTCATCCCGGCGGTCGCCTATCTCTTCTCCGGCATCGCGATGAACGCGCTGGTCCCCGGGGTGTCGCGGTGGGTGTGGACGGCGATCGCGGTGGTCGTGACGACCGCGCTCAACCTCTGGGGGGTACGGGCCGCGGCGCGGGTGGGTTTCGCTGTGCTCGCCATGGAGATCGTGGTGCTGCTGGTGTTCGTGGTGTCGGCGGTGGTGGTGCTGGTCCGGGGCGGGGCGCAGCGCGGCTGGCTGACGCCGCTCACCGGGGACTCCGGGTTCTCCATGACCGCGGTGATGGGGGCGGTGTCCGTCGCCGTGCTGTCCTATCTGGGCTTCGACGCGATCGCCTCGTTCGCGGAGGAGGTGACGGGGGGTTCGGCGAAGGTGGCGCGGGCCGTGCTGTTCTGTCTGGTGCTCGCGGGGGCGCTGTTCGTGGCCCAGTCGTATCTGGCGGCTCTGCTGGAACCGGTGAGCTCGGCGGAGCTGGCGGCGGATCCGGTGAAGCAGGGGTCCGCCTTCTACGACGCGGTGGACGCCTCGGTGGGGACCTGGCTGCACGACCTGGTGGCTGTCAGCAAGGCGATCGGCGCGGCCTTCGCGGCCCTGGCCGGACAGGCGGCGGCCGGCCGGCTGGTGTTCGCGATGGCCCGGGAGCGGCGGCTCCCTTCGTTCCTGTCGCGGGTCGACGCCGGGTCCGGCGTGCCGCGCGTGGCGGTCACGGGCGCCGCGGTGGTGACCCTGGTGGCGGCGGTGTGGGCGGCCCGGCGCGACGACGGGCTCGACCACCTGGTGTCGGTGGTGGACGTCGGCGCGCTCACGGCGTTCGTGCTGCTGCACGCGTCGGTGGTGGGCTGGTTCGCCGTGCGCCGGATGGAGGGACCGCCGAGCTGGTGGCGCCATGTGCTGATGCCGGTGGTGGGCGCGGCCGTCCTGGTCGCGGTGATCCTGGAGGCGACGACGAGCGCCCAGCTGGTGGGGCTGTGCTGGCTGGGGATCGGACTGGTGGTGCTCGCGGTGCAGTGGGGGCGGCGGGCCGCCTGACCCGGTCTTCGGTCTGTGCGGCGGGGCCGTCCGGAAGGCCCCGGTTGTCGGCACCGGCCGATACGCTCGCCCGTATGGCTCTCACTACGTCCCCGGAAGCCCCGCTGCCCGTCGGCGACGTGTCGCGGTTGATCGGCGGATGGATCGACCGGCTCGGCGCGGTCTGGGTGGAGGGGCAGATCACCCAGCTGTCACGCCGGCCGGGTGCCGGAGTGGTGTTCCTGACGCTGCGTGACCCGTCCCACGACATCTCGGTGAGCGTGACCTGCTTCCGGCAGGTCTTCGACCGGGTCGCCGACGTGGTGTCGGAGGGCGCGCGGGTCGTCGTCCTCGCCAAACCGGAGTGGTACGCCCCGCGGGGGCAGCTGTCCCTGCGGGCCACGGAGGTACGGCCGGTGGGCATCGGGGAACTGCTGGTGCGGCTGGAGCAGCTGAAGAAGTCGCTGGCGGCCGAAGGGCTCTTCGCGCTGGACCGCAAGAAGCCGCTGCCGTTCCTGCCGCAGCTGATCGGCCTGGTCTCCGGGCGGGCGTCGGCGGCGGAGCGCGATGTGCTGGAGAACGCCAGGCAGCGCTGGCCCGCGGTGCGCTTCGAGGTGCGCAGCACCGCGGTGCAGGGCGTGCACGCGGTGAACCAGGTGGTCCAGGCGGTCCAGGAGCTGGACGGGCTGCCGGAGGTCGATGTGATCGTCGTCGCCCGCGGCGGCGGCAGCGTCGAGGACCTGCTGCCGTTCTCCGACGAGGCGCTGATCCGGGCGGTCGCCGCGTGCCGCACGCCGGTGGTCTCCGCCATCGGGCACGAGCCTGATTCCCCGCTGCTCGACCTGGTGGCCGATCTGCGGGCGTCGACCCCGACGGACGCGGCGAAGAAGGTCGTGCCGGACGTGGGCGAGGAGCTCGACCGCGTCCAGCAGCTCCGGGACCGTGCGTTGCGGACCGTGCGCGGGCTGATCGACCGGGAGGAGCGGGGGCTGGCGCACGCGCTGGGCAGGTCCTCCATGGAGCGGCCCCGGCGGATGGTGGACGAGCGGGAGGCGGAGATCGACGCGCTGACCGGGCGGAGCCGCCGGGTGTTCGGGCACCTGCTGGACCGCGCCGACTCGGAGCTCGCGCACACCCGTGCCCGGGTCGTGGCGCTGTCGCCCGCGGCGACGCTCGAGCGGGGATACGCGGTACTGCAGCGGCCGGACGGCCACGTGGTGCGCTCCCCCGCCGACGCCGGGCCGCCCGGCGAGGAGCTCCGGGCGCGGGTCTCCGAGGGCGAGTTCACCGTACGGGTCGCGGAGTGAGGGCGCCGGATTGTCGGAGCCCGCGCATAGGGTGGTCGGCATGACGGACGACGGGACGACGACGGCTGCCGCGACGGGCACGCTCGGGTACGAGCAGGCGCGGGACGAGCTGATCGAGGTCGTACGCCGCCTGGAGGCGGGCGGCACGACGCTGGAGGAGTCGCTGGCCCTGTGGGAGCGCGGTGAGGAGCTGGCGAAGGTGTGCCGGCGCTGGCTGGAGGGCGCGCGGGCCCGGCTGGACGCGGCGCTGGCACGCCCCGAGGAGCCCTCGGAGACGGACGGCGCTCCGGACTGAGGGCGTACGGAGGCGCTGCGGGCGGGCGCATGGCTTGAATCATGCGCAGGTGTCTGGCCCACGCGTTCGCGCCGGGATCAGATGTCTGTGCGGTGGGTCACCGCGAGATCCATTTAGTTGAACTTTAATCTATTTTTCGGCTACGGTGCTTCCACCGCTCGACCCCGCATCCGTCCGGAAGGTAATGCCCCAGATGTCTCTCGTTCTTGACCCCGCCGCCCAGGACCTCCTCTTCCGCGAGGCCCGCACTGCCAACACGTTCACCGACGAGCCGGTGACCGACGAGCAGGTCCAGGCGATCTACGACCTGGTCAAGTACGGCCCCACCGCCTTCAACCAGTCGCCGCTGCGCATCGTCCTGGTCCGCACGCCGGAGGGCCGCGAGCGTCTCGTGAAGCACATGGCCGAGGGAAACCGGCCGAAGACCTCCGCCGCACCGCTGGTCGCGCTCCTCGTCGCGGACCACGAGTTCCACGAGGAACTCCCGGCGCTCCTGCCGCACTTCCCGCAGGCCAAGGACGCGTTCTTCTCCGAGCGCCCGGTCCGCGAGCAGTCCGCCGCGCTGAACGCCGCACTGCAGGCGGCCTACTTCATCATCGGCGTCCGCGCCGCCGGCCTGGCCGCCGGCCCGATGACCGGCTTCGACGCCGCGGGCATCGAGAAGGAGTTCCTGGACGACGACCACAGGCTGCTCATGGCCGTCAACATCGGCAAGCCCGGCGAGGACGCCTGGTTCCCGCGCCTGCCGCGCCTGTCCTACGACGAGGTCGTCACGACCGTCTGACCCCCTCCGGGGCCTGGTCCCCGGCCGGGACCCGGCCCGGCAGAAGAGCCCCGCAACGCCGAGCGTCGCGGGGCTCTCGCGGTTCCCGTGCCCCGGCGGGCGGCCGGTGGCCGTCAGGAGGCGGCGGGAGCGCCGGACGCGGTGGGCGCTGGGGCCGTCTTCAGCGCGGCAGCCATCTCCGCCAGGCGGTCCGCCGGGGCCGAGCCGGTGACCACGGTCGTCACTCCCTCGGCCTGCAGCACCAGCGCGTCGTACTTCGGGCCCTTCCAGACCTGCCAGGCCCGGCCCGACACCTCGCGCGTGCGCCCGGTGTCCTCGGCGTTCTGGCTGACCTGGGGCACGTACTTCTTCGCCGGGGTCGTCGACTGCTCGACGGCCACGTACCTGTCGTCCGGGTCGAGGAAACCGAGGTGCCAGCCCGCGCCCTTGTGGCCCTCGTACGAGACGGAGGTCGGCTTCCAGCCTTCCGCCAGCCCCGCCGGGGCCGCCACCGGGTACGGAGCGGCGCGACGGGCCGTCGCCAGCTCGACCCGGTAGTCGACCGCCTTGATCGGGTCGGCCTCGTCGTCGTGCGGGATGAAGATGTAGACGACGCCCGCCACCGCGGTGATCACGAGCATCGACAGGATCATGTCCCGGACGGTCTGCTTGCCTCGCTTGCTTGCCACGGTCTCCATGGTGGCACGGGCCGCCGGGCACGCCGTCGGCGGGCACCCGCTCATAAGTGACCCGATCTGCTCATTTTATCGACCTACCGATAGAGTCACAGCACCCTCTTTTCCGGTCGTCGTCGTACAGAAAGGTGCGCTCCGATGTCCGAGCATCATCTGCCGTCCCCGCTCGAGGTCTCCCCGGAGGCCCCCGACCGCAACCTGGCCCTGGAGCTGGTGCGGGTCACCGAGGCCGCCGCCATGGCCGCCGGGCGCTGGGTCGGCCGCGGCGACAAGATCGGCGCCGACGGCGCCGCGGTGAAAGCCATGCGCACACTCGTCTCCACCGTGTCGATGAACGGCATCGTCGTCATCGGTGAGGGCGAGAAGGACGAAGCCCCCATGCTGTTCAACGGCGAACGCGTCGGCGACGGCACCGGGGCCGAGGTCGACATCGCCGTCGACCCGATCGACGGCACCACGCTCAACGCGAAGGGCATGCCGAACGCCATCGCCGTACTGGCTGCCGCGGACCGGGGCGCCATGTTCGACCCGTCCGCCGTCTTCTACATGGACAAGCTGGTCACCGGCCCGGAAGCCGCCGACTTCGTCGACATCGACGCACCCGTTTCCGTGAACATCCGGCGTGTCGCGAAGGCCAAGAGCTCGGCGCCCGAGGACGTCACGGTCGTCATCCTGGACCGGCCCCGGCACGAGAACATCGTCAGGGAGATCCGGGAGACCGGCGCCCGGATCAAGTTCATCTCCGACGGCGACGTCGCCGGGTCGATCATGGCGGCCCGCGAAGGAACCGGCGTCGACCTGCTCATGGGCATCGGCGGCACACCCGAGGGCATCATCTCGGCCTGCGCCATAAAGTGCCTCGGCGGTGTCATCCAGGGCAAGCTCTGGCCCAAGGACGAGGCCGAGCGGCAGCGTGCCCTGGACGCCGGTCACGACCTGGACCGGGTCCTGTCGACGGATGACCTGGTCAGTGGGGACAACGTCTTCTTCGTCGCCACCGGGATCACCGACGGCGAACTGCTGCGCGGTGTGCGGTACCGCGCGGAGACCGCGACCACGGAGTCCCTGGTGATGCGGTCCAAGTCGGGCACGATCCGCAGGATCGACTCGACGCACCGGCTCTCGAAGCTGCGCGCCTACAGCGCGATCGACTTCGACCGCGCCAGGTAGCCCTGGTCACGCGGAGGCGGGCGCCGCCCGGGCAGAGCGGCGCCCGCCTCCGCGTGCGCGGGGTTTCAGCCCGCTGCGGCTATGCGCCCTGTCGGGGCCGCCGCCTTGAGTTCCATGTCGCGCCTCCGGCGCCGGGTGAGCACCACGCGGCGTTCGGCGGCGGTGAGGCCGCCCCACACCCCGTAGGGCTCGGGCTGGATGAGGGCGTGCTCCCGGCAGTCCACCATCACCGGGCACCTCGCACAGACCTGTTTCGCGGCTTCTTCGCGGGCCAGCCGGGCAGCAGTCGGCTCCTTCGACGGGGCGAAGAACAACCCGGCCTCGTCCCGGCGGCACACCGCCTCCGAATGCCAGGGCCCCGCCTGATCCTCCCGCACGGGTGCGCGCTGGGAGGGTACGGCGGCGACCTGCAGGGGCTGATGCGGCATGTGCAGCACGGTCCACTCCTGACGACGGCTTGGGCTTCGTGAGCGAGAGGCGATGCAGCACTCCCTACCCGCTGTGCGCGCGCCTATGCACTGAGTGGCGTCGCCTTCCGTCCCGCGTGGTGCCACCGCGTCGCCGGACGGCCTGAAATGTGCGGTGGTCCGGCCGTCCGGCCTCAGTGGCCGAGGTGTTTGCGCACATGCTTGTGGAGGTTGGCGATGAGCTTGCCCCGCTTGGGCTTCGCCTCGATGTTCCCCAGCACGGCATAGCCGTTCACGACGACCACCGGCGCTTCCGGGTCGGGGGACTCCAGCGTGTCGACTTCGAAATTGCCGAGAACGCCTGTTCCACTGCCGCGCAGCGAGATGTTCTCGGGAACCCTGACCTCGACGTTGCCGAAGACGGACGTCGCGTTGATGACCGTGAGCCGCTGCCCGAACAGTGCCTCGGTCAGGTCGATCTCGATGCTGCCGAAGAGCGCGAAGGCGTTCGTGCGGCCGCCGACGCGCCAACGGCCCTTGCGGGTGGAGCTGCTGAAGACCGCCACCAGGTTCTCGGCGGGCCCGGCCGTCCCCTCGGGGCCGTATCCGTAGGGCGAGGCGGGCTGCCGGGCGGTGCCGCCCGGTACCGGCAGGTCCTGGACCAGGGGCTCGAGTTCGCCGACGGTCTTGGCCCGGTAGACCAGGTCGACCCGCTCGGCGTGCTCGTCGGCGGTCAGCCGGCCCTCGGCCATGGCCTCCCGCAGGATGTCCGCGATCCGGTCGCGGTCCGCGTCGGAGGCGCGGATTCCGGCGGGCGCGGGAGCGGCCGGAGCGGCGGGCTGCTGGGGCTGCTTTTCGAGGTCCACCGGACCAGCCTACCCAGACGCGATAGATCGCGACCAGTGCCTCACCGGCCTTGCCCGAAATCCGCCCGCACTCCGGCCGCGGCCCCGTGCGGAGCCGGGCCGCCGGAGCGAGCGGTCCGGGTGAGCCTTACCTCACAGGTCCGGCGCACCCCCGGGGGTCCTACCCTGGTGGATGCGCTGCCCAAGGGTGGTCAGCCGCTGTCGCCGAGTGAGGAATGGCCGTAATGCCAGAGTTTGCGTACTCCGATCTGCTCCCTCTGGGAGAGGACACCACGCCGTACCGGCTGGTGACCGCCGAGGGCGTCTCGACCTTCGAGGCCGACGGCCGTACGTTCCTCAAGGTGGCGCCGGAGGCTCTGCGCACCCTCGCCGCCGAGGCCATGCACGACATCTCGCACTACCTGCGCCCGGCCCACCTGGCGCAGCTGCGCCGCATCGTGGACGACCCGGAGGCCTCGTCCAACGACAAGTTCGTCGCGCTGGACCTCCTGAAGAACGCGAACATCGCCGCCGCCGGTGTCCTGCCCATGTGCCAGGACACCGGTACGGCCATCGTGATGGGCAAGCGCGGCCAGAACGTGCTCACCGAGGGCGGTGACGAGGAGGCCCTGTCGCACGGCATCTTCGACGCGTACACGAAGCTCAACCTGCGTTACTCGCAGATGGCCCCGCTGACCATGTGGGACGAGAAGAACACCGGTTCGAACCTCCCGGCCCAGATCGAGCTGTACGCGACGGACGGCGGCGCCTACAAGTTCCTCTTCATGGCGAAGGGCGGCGGTTCGGCCAACAAGTCCTTCCTCTACCAGGAGACCAAGGCGGTCCTCAACGAGGCCTCCATGATGAAGTTCCTGGAGGAGAAGATCCGTTCGCTGGGCACGGCGGCCTGCCCTCCCTACCACCTGGCGATCGTCGTCGGCGGTACGTCGGCCGAGTTCGCGCTGAAGACCGCGAAGTACGCCTCCGCCCACTACCTGGACGAGCTGCCCGCCGAGGGTTCCCCGACCGGTCACGGCTTCCGGGACAAGGACCTGGAGGAGAAGGTCTTCGAGCTGACGCAGAAGATCGGCATCGGTGCCCAGTTCGGCGGCAAGTACTTCTGCCACGACGTCCGGGTCGTCCGCCTCCCCCGGCACGGTGCCTCGCTGCCCGTGGCGATCGCCGTGTCCTGCTCGGCCGACCGCCAGGCGACCGCGAAGATCACCGCCGAGGGCGTGTTCCTGGAGCAGCTGGAGAAGGACCCGGCGCGCTTCCTCCCGGACACCACCGACGAGCACCTGGACGAGTCCGGTGACGTGGTGCGGATCGACCTCAGCCGGCCGATGGACGAGATCCTCGCCGAGCTGACCAAGTACCCGGTCAAGACCAGGCTCTCGCTGACCGGCCCGCTGGTCGTGGCGCGTGACATCGCGCACGCCAAGATCAAGGAGCGGCTCGACGCGGGCGAGGAGATGCCGCAGTACCTCAAGGACCACCCGGTGTACTACGCGGGCCCGGCGAAGACACCCGAGGGATACGCGTCCGGCTCCTTCGGCCCGACGACGGCCGGCCGCATGGACAGCTACGTCGCGCAGTTCCAGGCGGCGGGCGGCTCCAAGGTGATGCTCGCCAAGGGCAACCGGTCCAGGCAGGTCACGGACGCGTGCGACGCGCACGGCGGCTTCTACCTCGGCTCGATCGGCGGCCCCGCCGCACGTCTCGCGCAGGACTGCATCAAGAAGGTCGAGGTGGTCGAGTACGAGGAGCTCGGCATGGAGGCGGTCTGGCGGATCGAGGTCGAGGACTTCCCCGCGTTCATCGTGGTCGACGACAAGGGAAACGACTTCTTCACCGAGCCCGCCCCGGCGCCGACGTTCACGAACATCCCGGTCCGCGGCCCCGGCCTCGGCTGACCGTCCGCCGCACCGAGGGGCGCACCGGCCACCGGTGCGCCCCTCCCGCGTGCGCGGGGCCGCCGGAGGGGTTCCGGCGTACACCGCGCGCCTGCGGTCCGGTGGCAGGGGCCGGGAGAAAGCGCGAACGTCGTCATGACGCGTGATCCGTCCCGGGGCCCGGGGCAGGAGGAGCGGGGGAATACGGCGGGCGCGGACCGTGCTCGCTCCAGCAGGAGGTAGGACACCATGGGCGAACCGGCCGAGGACACGCAGTACCGCGTCGAGCACGACTCGATGGGGGAGGTGAAGGTGCCCGCGCACGCCAAGTGGCGTGCCCAGACACAGCGCGCGGTGGAGAACTTCCCCGTCTCGGGGCAACGGCTGGAACGGGCCCACATCGAGGCCCTGGCCCGGATCAAGGCGGCGGCGGCCAAGGTCAACGCCGAGCTGGAGGTGCTGGATCCGGAGATCGCGGACGCGATCCAGGAGGCCGCCGCCGAGGTGGTGGCGGGACACTGGGACGAGCACTTCCCCGTCGACGTGTTCCAGACGGGTTCCGGCACCTCGTCCAACATGAACACCAACGAGGTCGTGGCCACGCTCGCCACCGAGCGCCTCGGACGCGAGGTGCACCCCAACGACCACGTCAACGCCTCCCAGTCGTCGAACGACGTGTTCCCCTCGTCCATCCACATCGCGGCGACCGCAGCCGTCACCGCCGACCTGATCCCGGCACTCGAACACCTGGCCGTGGCCCTGGAGCGGAAATCGGCCGAATTCGCGGAGGTCGTGAAGTCGGGCCGTACGCATCTGATGGACGCCACCCCTGTGACCCTGGGCCAGGAGTTCGGCGGTTACGCGGCGCAGATCCGCCACGGCGTCGAGCGGTTGCACGCCTCGCTCCCCCGCCTCGCCGAACTCCCCCTGGGCGGTACGGCGGTGGGCACCGGGATCAACACCCCTCCCGGTTTCTCCGCCGCCGTGATCGCGGAGGTCGCCCGCACGACCGGCCTGCCGCTCACGGAGGCCCGGAACCACTTCGAGGCGCAGGGTGCCCGGGACGGGCTCGTCGAGACGTCGGGCCAGCTCCGTACCGTCGCCGTGTCGCTCACCAAGATCTCGAACGACCTGCGCTGGATGGCCTCCGGCCCCCGCACCGGACTCGCCGAGATCAGCCTTCCCGACCTGCAGCCCGGGTCGTCGATCATGCCGGGCAAGGTCAATCCGGTCATCCCGGAGGCCGTGCTGATGGTCGCGGCCCAGGTGACGGGCAACGACGCCACGGTCGCCGCCGCCGGGGCCGCCGGCAACTTCGAGCTCAACGTCATGCTCCCGGTGATCGCGAAGAACCTGCTGGAGTCGGTGCGGCTGCTCACCAACGCCTCGCGGCTGCTCGCCGACCGCACCGTCGACGGCATCACCGCCGATGCGGAGCGGGCGCGGCGGTACGCGGAGTCCTCGCCGTCGGTCGTGACCCCGCTGAACAAGTACATCGGTTACGAGGAGGCGGCGAAGGTCGCCAAGAAGTCCCTGGCCGACGGCACGACGATCCGGGAGACGGTGCTGGCCGGCGGATACGTCGAGCGCGGAGACCTGACGCCGGAACAGCTCGACGAGGCCCTGGACGTGTTGCGTATGACCCGGCCCTGACACGGAACGCGCCGGGAGGACGGGTGCGTCCCTAAGATCTCTCCATGACAGCGACGGAAGCGGGTACGGGAGCAGGCGCCGGGGTGGGTGCGGGTGACGGCGTGCGCTGGTCTCCGGGGGACCGGATCCTCTGGCGTTACCGGGCCAACGCAAGACCGGGGGACGGCGGCGGTCACGCGGTTCACATCTGCCGGCCGGTCACCGTGGTGCAGGACACCGAGGAGCTGCTGGCGGTGTGGATGGCCTCCGGCACCGAATGTGTGCGGCCGGTGATCGCCGACGGCACCCAGGTGCACGCCGAGCCGCTCGCCACCCGCTACACGCGCCCGCGCACGACCGCGCGCTCCCACTGGTTCGGCTCGGGCGTGCTGAAGCTCGCCCGCCCCGGCGACCCCTGGTCGGTCTGGCTGTTCTGGGACCGTGGCTGGCTCTTCCGCAACTGGTACGTCAACCTCGAGGAACCTCGCTCGCGCTGGGCCGGCGGGGTCGATTCGCAGGACCACTTCCTCGACATCTCGGTGCGCCCCGACCACAGCTGGGAATGGCTCGACGAGGACGAGTTCGCACAGGCGCAGCAGGTCGGGCTGATGGACGGGGCCACGGCGCGGCGGGTGCGCGAGGCGGGCCTGGCGGCCGTCGAGGTGATCGAGCGCTGGGGCGCCCCGTTCAGCGACGGCTGGGAGCACTGGAGGCCCGACCCGCAGTGGCCGGTCCCCCCGCTGCCGGATGACTGGGACCGCCCCCCTGCTCCCGCACCGTCGTGAGACCCTTGATGCACCCCTGGGGGGCGAACGTAGGATCGCCCCGCATGAACCGCTCCGCCGGACCGATGGGCCACAACCGGCGCGACCGGCCAGGGGGCTGACCACCAGTCACCGCACGCACCGCATAGGTCACACGGTTCACGGAGCCGGGTGGACCGTGCGGACGCAGAGCCACTACGAGGGGGTGGAGACGTGCTCGCTGTCCGCTGCCCGCTCACCGGAAGGCTCCGTACCGGTCCCTCCGACGGACGTACGGTTTCGGCCCTCTTTCCCAGGGCGACCGGTGACAGTCGTTGTTCTCACCGCTCTCACCGGGGCAGAGTGGCGCGACCCCCCGAGGTGACGGTGTTCGCCTCATACAACCGGCCCGGACGGACGGAATCCCACGCGTGACGGAGCACTCCACCTCACACGAAGGCCGGCAGCCGCTCGCCGCCCGGCCGCAGGAACGCGCCCGGCCCCGGCAGCAGGAGGCCCCGCCGGGCGCCGCTGCCACCGCCGTCCCCGGCCCCTCTCCGGTGCCGGCCACGGTGACGGGCCCGGTGCCGAATCCGATGCCCGGCGCGGATGCCGCCGCGTCCGCCGCCGACACCCAGACGGTCACCCGCCGCGAAGGGGACCGGCTGCGCTTCGTCGGCGCGGCGACCCGCCGGATCGCGCGGGGCATGGACCTGGACGAGATCGTGCTGGGCCTGTGCCGGGCGAGCGTGCCCACGTTCTCCGACGCCATACTCGTCTACCTCCGCGACCCGCTCCCCGTGGGTGACGAACGGCCCGTCAACCCCTTCTTGCTGCGGCTGCGGCGTAGCGACAGGCTGCGGCCGGCCGACGAGGAGGGCGAGAGCGGGCCGGAGGGCGAACGGCTGCGGCTGCCCGTCACCGACGCGCAGGCCGGGCTGCTGCCTGCCGCCGAGCTGTGCGAGATCCGGGCGGGCGGTGCGCTCGACGAGGTGCTGCGCGGGGTGCGGCCCGTCTTCGGGGACTCCGCGGCGGCCCGTGCCGCCCTGCCCGAGCTGCTGGGCCCCGGCCGGGCCGTGCCGACCGGGCACCGGGCGATCCTCGCTCCGCTGCGCGGCCGTCGCCGGGTGATCGGTGCCGCCGTCTTCCTGCGCGGTACGGAACGTCCGCCGTTCGAGGCGAACGACCTCCTGGTCGCGGCCCAGCTGGCCACGCACACCGCGCTCGGCATCGACAAGGCCATGCTGTACGGCCGCGAGGCGTACATCGCCGATGAGCTCCAGCGCACGATGCTGCCCGACTCGCTGCCCCAGCCCACGGGCGTGCGGCTGGCCTCGCGCTATCTCCCGGCCGCCGAGACCGCGCGGGTCGGCGGGGACTGGTACGACGCGATCCCCCTTCCCGGCAGCAGGGTCGCCCTGGTCGTCGGTGACGTGATGGGACACTCCATGACGTCCGCGGCGATCATGGGCCAGCTGCGCACCACCGCGCAGACCCTGGCCGGGCTCGACCTGCCTCCGCAGGAGGTCCTGCACCATCTGGACGAGCAGGCGCAGCGGCTCGGCAGCGACCGCATGGCGACCTGCCTGTACGCGGTGTACGACCCCGTCGCCCACCGCATCACCATCGCCAACGCCGGACACCCGCCGCCCGTGCTGCTCCACCTGGGCGGCCGGGCCGAGGTGCTGCGGGTGCCGCCGGGTGCGCCGATCGGTGTCGGCGGGGTCGACTTCGAGGCCGTGGAGCTGGACGCGCCGGCCGGGGCGACGCTGCTGCTGTACACGGACGGCCTGGTGGAGTCCCGGATACGGGACGTCTGGACGGGCATCGAGATCCTGCGGGAGCGGCTCGCCGCCACGGCCCAGTTGACCGGGCCGGACCACTCACCGCCGCTGGAAGCGCTCTGCGACGACGTACTGGACATGCTCGGTCCGGGCGACCGGGACGACGACATCGCCCTGCTGGCCGCCCGGTTCGACGGGATCGCGCCGAGCGACGTCGCGTACTGGTTCCTGGAACCGGAGGACGCCGCGCCCGGCCGGGCGCGCAGGCTGGCCCGCAGGGCCCTGAGCCGGTGGGGTCTGGACGACCTCTCGGACGAGGTGGAGCTGCTGGTCAGCGAGGTGGTGACCAACGCCGTGCGCTACGCGGAGCGGCCCGTGACGCTGCGGCTGCTGCGTACGGACATCCTGCGCTGCGAGGTCGGCGACGACTCCCCGCAGCTGCCCCGGCAGCGGCGTGCCCGGGAGACGGACGAGGGCGGGCGCGGGCTCTTCCTGGTCAACCGGCTGGCCAAGCGGTGGGGCGCGACCCGGTTGTCGACGGGCAAGGTGGTCTGGTTCGAGATGACGGTGCCCGGTTCCGGCTGAGGAACGCCGGACGCCTGTTCCTCCGGGGCGCCGAGGAGCGGGTGTGCGTACTCCGGTGGGCGACGCGGGACCTCTGCCGTCGGCGGCACAGGAGGCTCTGCGCGTGCGGGCGGCAGGCGGTGCCGTGACGGTGTCATGCCGGTTTCCGGGTGGGGGAGGCCGGGCGAACCGCGCGGCACGGTGCCCGGCCACCAGCCCGTGCGTCGCGGCCCTCACGGCCGGCTCCCAGGCGGTCTTCGGAGCGGATGACCCACCTCGCCGTGTGCTCCCGGCTGCGCCTGGAGCGAGGTCCCGGGCGCCGGCGCCGTGCCCGACGTGACGGAGCCGTCCCGTCGCCGGCGGGCCGCCCGCTGCGCCTGGGGCCGGGCACACGTGAGGGGCGGTGCCGGCCGACACCGCCCCTCACGTGTCGCTACTGCTCCGGCAGGACTTCACTGCCCGGGCGTTCGCCCGGTGGTTCGTCCTCGTCCTCGGGGTCCTTCGTGGCGCTGGGCGTCCTGCTCGGTGTCGAGGACGGGCTCTCGCTCGGCGGCTCCGCGGACGGTGACTCCTCGCCCGGTGTCGCGCTCGGCGACCCGGAGGGCGTCTCCGGCTCCTCGGACGGGGTCTCCGGCGGTTCCTGGGTCTCGGGCGGGAGGGCCGAGGGGGTCTGGGTCACCGCCGTCTCGCCGCGCTCCACGCCCTCCAGGTCGAAGGTGGCGTCCGAGCCGCCGTTCAGCGCGCCGAGGGTGTAGTCCGCCCAGATCCTGGCGGGGAACCCGCCGCCACTGGCCCGGCCGGAGTTGGCCGTGCCGGTGAGACTGACCTGGCCGCCGCCCTCCCGGGGGGACTCTCCGAAGAGGGCCACGGCGGTGCTGAGCTCAGGGGTGTAGGCCGTGAACCAGGCCGCCTTGTTGTTCTCCGACGTACCCGTCTTGCCCGCGGCGTCGTAGGCGGGGGTGTCGGCCTCGCGCCCGGAGCCGACGTCGACGACCTCGGTCAGCGCGTCCGTCACGGTGTCGGCGGACGCCCGGCTGATCACCTGGCCGCCCACGCCGTCGACGGGTTCCATGGTGCGGCCGCGGTGCACGGCGGACTTGACGATGGTCGGGGTGACCTTCTTGCCGTGGTTGGCGAGGGTCGCGTAGACCCCGGCCATGTCCCACGTCGAGGCGTTCATGGTGCCCAGGGTCATCGCGGGCGTCTCGGGGAAGTTCTTGTCCGGTACGCCCACGGCCAGCGCGGTCTTCTTCACGGCGGCGGGGGAGACGTCCACGACCATCTGGGCGAAGACGGCGTTGATGGACTTGTCCATCGCCCTCCTCACGGTCGGGCTGTCGTAGCTGATGTCGTCCTCGTTCTGCGGGGCGAACGGGATGTCGCTGCCGACCACGGGGCGCCTGCTGGTGCCGTCGTAGACCGTGTTCAGGCCGATGAGGCTGCCGTCCTGGGTGGTCGATCCGTTCTCCAGCGCGGAGGCGAGCACCAGCGGCTTGAAGGTGGAGGCCGGCTGGTAGTCCTGGCGGGTGGCGTTGGATATGTAGTGCTCGGTCGCACCGACACCGCCGTACAGCGCGACGACCTTGCCGGTCTTCGGGTCCACCGAGGCGGCGCCGGCCTGGACGGTCGCGTCGATCTCGTTGTTCTTGCGGTCGAGCTGGTTCT
This sequence comes from Streptomyces sp. NPDC014623, assembly GCF_043088245.1. NCBI lineage: Bacteria > Bacillati > Actinomycetota > Actinomycetes > Kitasatosporales > Streptomycetaceae > Streptomyces > Streptomyces sp. NPDC014623. Next base: position 107,868 of record NZ_JBIBZU010000001.1, read on the forward strand.
CCAGCTCACGGTCGACCGACTTCTCCAGCTGCTTCTGCCGCTTCTTGTCGATGTTGAGCGTGATCGTCCAGCCGCCGTTCTGCCGCATCTCCTCGGTGATGCCCTGTCGCTCCATCTCGTCGTTCGCGGCTTCGACGAGGTAGCCGGTCTGGCCCTCCATCCCGCCGGCGGCCTTGGGCCGGTCCGGGACGGGGAACGTCATCGTGTCCCGCTCGGCCTGGTCGAGCCATCCCTCGTCGACCATGTTGTCCAGCGTGTAGCCCCAGCGCTCCTTGACCAGCTTCTTGCCGGACGGTGTGGCGTTCGCCCAGTCGTACTGGCTGGGGGCCTGGAGCAGGGCCGCGAGGTAGGCGCCCTGGGAGGTGTCGAGGTCCTTGGCGTCGACGCCGTAGTAGGCCTGTGCCGCCGCCTGGATGCCGTTCGCGCCGCGGCCGTAGTAGACCGTGTTGAGGTATCCGGCGAGGATGTCGTCCTTCTCCATGCGCTGGTCGACCTTGAGCGAGATCACCAGCTCCTTGAGCTTGCGGGTGACCGTCTGTTCCTGCGTGAGGTAGTAGTTCTTGACGTACTGCTGGGTGATCGTGGAGCCGCCCTGCTTGCCCTTGCCGGTCAGCGTGCTGAGCAGGCCGCGCGTGGTGCCCTTGAGGTCGACGCCCTGGTCACGGTAGAAGGACTTGTTCTCGGCGGCGACGAAGGCGTGCTGGACGCTCTTGGGCACGACGCCGAGGTCGACTATCTCCCGGTTGACCTCGGAGCTGCTGCGGACCAGGAGCGTGCCGTCGCTGTACTTGTAGACGTTGCTCTGCTTCTCGGCCTGGGCGTTGGCCTCGGGCACGTCGACGAACACGTAGAGCGCCGCGAAGGCGCCCATGCCGAGCAGGCAGAGTCCGAAGAACGTGCCCAGGATCTTCCGCCAGGTGAAGAGCCGGCGTTTGCCGTCGCCCCCGGCCCGCCGCGCATCCGCTCGACCCATCGCTGTCGTGCTCCTGTTCTTCTGCTCGTACCACTCCGGTCAGACCTGCCAGCTAACACCGAGAGCCCGGACAAAAGGCAGACGATCCGGTCTTTTCCGGACGTGAGAATCAGCACCCGGCCCTCATGGAACCGACTCACGGAGGATGCGCAGGGTTGTGAACCGCGCTAATGTGTAATCACATTGCTAGCGCGGCGTAAGCCGTAGGAAACGGGGGACCCATGTCCGCACCGCACGATCTTCCCGGCCCCACCGGCCCCGGCACCGACCTGACCCCGGACGCCCCCGAGATGCCCGCGCCTCAGGTCAGGGAGACGACCGCCCACTCCATCCCCGGGGGTCTCGGCCTCCTGCTGACCGTCCTCGGAGTCCTCCTCGGCGTGGCCCTGGCCATCGTCGGTGGCGTCCTCGGCTCCGACGGGCACAACGGCGTCGGCATCCCGCTCCTCGTCCTCGGGCTGCTCCTGACCGTCGCCTCGTTCTTCTGCATGAGCGGTGTGAAGATGGTCGCCCCGGGCGAGGCCCGGGTCATCCAGCTCTTCGGCCGCTACGTCGGCACGATCCGCGCGGACGGCCTGCGCTGGATCAACCCGCTGACCTCCAGCCGCAAGATCTCCACCAGGGTCCGTAACCACGAGACGGCCGTCCTGAAGGTCAACGACGCCTACGGCAACCCGATCGAGCTCGCGGCGATCGTCGTCTGGAAGGTGGAGGACACCGCCCAGGCCCTCTTCGAGGTCGACGACTTCCTGGAGTTCGTGGCCACCCAGACCGAGTCGGCCGTCCGGCACATCGCGATCGAGTACCCGTACGACGCACACGATGAGGGCGGCCTCTCCCTGCGGGGCAACGCCGAGGAGATCACCGAGAAGCTCGCGGCCGAGCTCACCGCCCGGGTGCAGGCAGCCGGCGTACGCATCATCGAGTCCCGCTTCAGCCACCTCGCGTACGCCCCCGAGATCGCCTCGGCGATGCTCCAGCGGCAGCAGGCGGGGGCGGTCGTCGCGGCCCGCCAGCAGATCGTCGAGGGCGCGGTGGGCATGGTCGAGATGGCGCTGACCCGGATCGCGGAGCAGGACATCGTCGAGCTCGACTCCGAGCGCAAGGCGGCGATGGTCAGCAACCTGATGGTGGTGCTCTGCGGCGACCGCGCGGCGCAGCCGGTCCTGAACACGGGCACGCTCTACCAGTGACCGACGACGCGGCCCCTCCTCCCGGCCGGGCACCCCGGCGCGGGTCCGCCCGCAAGCAGATGCTGCTGCGGCTGGATCCCGCGGTGCATGACGCGCTGGCCCGGTGGGCCTCGGACGAGCTGCGCAGCGCCAACGCACAGATCGAGTTCCTGCTGCGGCGCGCACTGGCGGAGGCGGGCCGGCTCCCGGGTGGCGCGGCCCCGATCCCCCGCCGCGGCCGGCCCCCGAAGACCGGGGCTCCGGATCCGCCGCCCGAAGCGGAGGGGTGAGGCGCGTCCGGGCCCGGCAGGGGGCTGACGGGGCCCCTGCGGCCCTGCCGGCCCCCTGCCCACGGCTCACTCCCCTTCGGACACCCGGACCGGCAGCGTCGCCATCGCATCGCGCAGGGCGGCCGCCAGCTCCTCGAACTCCCCGTGCCGCGCCGAGCCCGTCCGCACGGCCAGCGCCACTCGCCGGGAGGGCGCCGGATCCATGAAGCAGCCGGTGGACAGCGCGTCGTTCCGCCCGGTCTCCACCGTCACCGCCGTACGCGGCAGCAGCGTCACCCCGAGCCCGCCCGCGACGAGCTGTACGAGCGTGGAGAGCCCGGCCGCGGTCGTCGTCACCGGCGCCCCCCGGGTGCGTCCCGCCTCCCGGCAGATGTCCAGCGCCTGGTCGCGCAGGCAGTGCCCTTCGTCGAGCAGCAGCAACGGCAGATCGCTGAGCGTCTCGCGCGACAGGCCGGTGCGCCCGGCGAGCTGGTGCCCCTTCTCCATCACGAGCACGAAGTCCTCGTCGAACAGGGGTAGTTCCGTGACGCCCGGCACGCCGAGCGGCACGGCGAGCAGCAGCAGGTCCAGCCGCCCGGCCGCCAGCCCGTCCAGCAGGGAGGAGGTCTGCTCCTCGTGCACCTGGAGATCCAGGTCGGGATAGCGCTCATGGACCAGCTTGAGCACGGTCGGCAGCAGGTAGGGCGCGACCGTGGGGATCACACCGAGCCTGAGTGTCCCGGTGAACGGCGCGCGCACCGCCTCGGCCTCCTCCATCAGCTCACCGAGCGCCTCCAGCACCGCCCGGCTCCGCACCGCGAGGCGCTCACCCGCGGGCGTGAGCAGCACCTTGCGCGTCGTACGCTCGATGAGCTGGGCACCCAGTGCCACCTCCAGCGCGGACACCGCCCCGGAGAGCGCCGGCTGACTCATCCCGATTGCGGCGGCGGCGTCCCGGAAGTGCAGATGCTCCGCCACGGCCACGAAGGCGCGCAGCTGCGAGAGACTGGGCTGTTTGACCCTGATGGCCTGATTTACATACGCCACTGATAGGCACCTCCGATCACCCCGGCCGAGTGTAGCTATTTCCGTGATCAATGCACCGTGTGCCAGGGTAAGGACTGTCCAGCCCCCCGGGAACGCCCTCAAAAGGGGATTTCCTACGCAGCAAGGAGTGCGCGTGCTCACTGTCGGTGACAAGTTCCCCGAGTTCGACCTGACCGCTTGTGTGTCGCTGGAGAGCGGCAAGGAGTTCGAGCAGATCAACCACAAGACCTACGAGGGTCAGTGGAAGGTCATCTTCGCGTGGCCGAAGGACTTCACCTTCGTGTGCCCCACCGAGATCGCCGCCTTCGGCAAGCTGAACGACGAGTTCGCCGACCGTGACGCGCAGATCCTCGGCTTCTCCGGCGACTCCGAGTTCGTGCACCACGCCTGGCGCAAGGACCACCCGGACCTGACCGACCTGCCCTTCCCGATGCTGGCCGACTCGAAGCACGAGCTCATGCGTGACCTCGGCATCGAGGGCGAGGACGGCTTCGCCCAGCGCGCCGTGTTCATCGTCGACCAGAACAACGAGATCCAGTTCACGATGGTCACCGCCGGTTCCGTGGGCCGTAACCCCAAGGAGGTCCTGCGGGTCCTCGACGCCCTGCAGACCGACGAGCTCTGCCCCTGCAACTGGACCAAGGGCGAGAACACCCTCGACCCGGTCGCCCTCCTCTCGGGCGAGTGAGCTGATACGACATGGCACTCGACGAACTGAAGTCCGCCCTGCCGGACTTCGCCAAGGACCTGAAGCTGAACCTCGGTTCGGTCATCGGTAACAGCGAGCTCCCCCAGCAGCAGCTGTGGGGCACGGTCCTGGCCTGCGCGATCGCCTCACGCTCACCGAAGGTGCTCCGCGAGCTGGAGCCGGAGGCCAAGGCCAACCTCTCCGCCGAGGCGTACGGCGCGGCGAAGTCCGCCGCCGCCATCATGGCGATGAACAACGTCTTCTACCGCACCCGGCACCTGCTGTCGGACCCCGAGTACGGGAACCTCCGTGCGGGTCTGCGGATGAACGTCATCGGCAAGCCGGGCGTGGAGAAGGTCGACTTCGAGCTGTGGTCGCTCGCCGTCTCCGCGATCAACGGCTGTGGCCAGTGCCTGGACTCCCACGAGCAGGTGCTGCGCAAGGCCGGCGTGGACCGTGAGACCATCCAGGAAGCCGTCAAGATCGCTTCGGTGATCCAGGCGGTCGGCGTGACCCTCGAGTCCGAGGCCGTACTCGCCGAGCAGTAACCCGCAGTACCTTTGTACGAGAAGGGCCCCCTGGACGACCGACCGTCCAGGGGGTCCTTCTTTCGTGAGCGCCCGGCGCCAGGGAGCGGAACGCACCCGTACGCGGAAGGACAGTCCTTCCGGACTGCTCAGCCGTCAGCCGCAGAGACCGCCGGCCGTCGTGATCACGCTCCCGCGCGCCTCCTGGCCGTGGGCGGGGGCCAGGCCCGCGACGGCGTCCACGTCGTCGGCGACGAGGGCGAGCTCCCACCGGGGAGCCGGCACGCCCGGCCGTGCGCGGGTACGCAGTGGGCGCGCGCCGGGGCCCTGCCGGGCTGACGGCTGTTCTGCCCTACCGCTTCTGATCGTCCGGTGAGCCCGATCCGGTCCCGACGTCGTGGTGGTCCTCGTCCTCGGTCCCGGGATCACGCCCCTGGCCGGGAGGATCCGCGGGGAGGGGCCGGGCGGCGGGCGGTTCCGCCGGAGCGGCCGAGACCGCCGTGGCCCCGTGGGGCCCGGAGCCGTGCGGCGTGGCCGCGTCCGATCCGAACGAGCGCAGGTAGCCGACCACCGTGTTGGTCACCGCGACCAGGGGCACGGCGACGACCGCACCGCCGATGCCGGCGATCATCCCGCCCGCCGCGACCGAGAGCACCACGGCCAGCGGATGGACGCGTACGGCGCGGCCGAGGATGAAGGGCTGCAGGATGTGGCCCTCGATCTGCTGCACGGCGAGCACCACGATCAGCACCATCAGGGCGGTGAACACGCCGTGGGTGACGAGCGCGACGACCACGGCCAGAGCGCCGGAGATCACGGCGCCGACCAGGGGGATGAAGGCGAAGAGGAAGATGAAGACGGCCAGCGGGACCGCCATCGGCACGTCCAGGAAGTAGATCCCGAGCCCGATGAAGATCGCGTCGATCAGGGCCACGATCACCGTGCCCCGGACATAGGCGGTCAGCGTCCGCCAGGCACGCGGTCCGGCGCCCGCGACGCCCGGCCGGGCCTGGGAGGGCACCAGCTTGAGCACCCACTGCCAGATGCGCTTCCCGTCGTAGAGCAGGAAGAGCGTCGAGAACATCGCCAGCAGCAGCCCGGTGAGGACCTCCACCATCACCGTGACGCCCTGCAGCCCGGCGGAGGTGATCTCCTCGGTGTTGGTGCCGATGGTGTCGCTGAGGTTCTTCGCGATGTCGTTGATCTGCGACTCGGTGACGTGGAAGGGGCTGTCCAGGAGCCAGCGCTTCAGTTCGTCGATGCCGTCACGGACCCGGTCCGAGAGGGTGTCCAGATTGTCCATCACCTGCCAGACGACGAACCAGCCGACGAGCCCCATGACGACGAAGCCGAGCACCGCCGTGACCGCGGTGGCCAGCCCTCGCGGCAGTCCGAGCCGCCTGAGCCGTACGACGGTCGGCTGGAGCATCGCGGTCACCAGCAGGGCGCCCACGAAGGCGAGGACGACCAGCTGCACGGCGCTGATGACCCGCATGAGCACCCAGAGCGTGCCGGCCAGGACCAGCAGCCGCCAGCCCGCCTCGGCTGCGACGCGCACCCCCCAGGGGACCGCGGCCACCGGGTCGGGCTTGGCCGCCACGGAAGGGGCGTAGGAGGGCGGGCGCGGCACCTGTTCGGCGGCGGCCGTGGAGAGCGTCGACGAGGAGACGCTCACGGCATCCGCGTCGGCACGGCGCTCGTCCTCGGCGCGCCGCTCTTCCAGGCGCGCCCCGATCTCGGTCAGTTCGGCTCCCAGCCGACCGAGCCACCCCGGAAGTTTCGACATGGATTTTTCCCTTCCCCCGAACGTCCCGCTCACGCCCCCGGAGCTGTCCGGGAGACCGTACACGCGAGAAGCTCCGCACCGTAGGACGGTGCGGAGCTTCCCGGAGTTGCGAGCGGAACCTCGCGAGGTTCTAGTACCAGTGGTTGGCCTGCCAGAACGACCAGGCCTTGCAGGGACTGCCGTAGCGGTCGCTGTTCATGTAGCTGAGGCCCCACTTGATCTGGGTGGCCGGGTTCGTCTGCCAGTCCGCACCCGCCGACGCCATCTTGGACCCCGGCAGCGCCTGCATGATGCCGTAGGCACCGGAGGACGGGTTGGTCGCCTTGTAGTTCCAGCCCGACTCGCGCTCCACGATGTTGCTGAAGCACTGGAACTGGTCGGCCGGCATCATCGCGCGGGCCATCGCCTGGACGTCGGCCACGCTGTAGGAGCCCTGCGCCGAGAAGGAGGAGGCGTCGCGGACGGAGGACCGGCTCGCACGCTCGGCCTCCTTCTCCTTGGCCTCGCGCTCCGCCTCCAGCTTTTCCTCGGCCGCCCGCTTCTTCGTCTTGGCGTCCTTGGCGGCCTGGATGCGGGCCGTCTCCTCGGCCGACTTCTTGGCCGCCGCGTCGGCCGCGGAGGCCTGGGCGTCGGCCTGCTGCGTCAGCGAAGCAGTCTGAACCTGGGCCTGCTGGCCCGCGGGGATGTCTGCGAGCAGCGTGGTGTCGGCTGCGGCCGCCTCGAAGTTGTCGTCGGCAGCGGGAGTGCCGCCCGACGCAACGCCTACGACGGCGCCTACGGTGGTGACCGCGGTGGCTGATGCCACGGCGAACCCCCGGACCGAGATCCGGCTCACACGGTGTCCTTCCAGCATCGCCCGCTTAGGTGACCTCGCGGGCGCAATCGTGCCCCTGACACTGGCCTCCCTACTGCTTGGGTCACGGGAGGCACGGGCCCGGTGGGCGACTTCCCTGCGGAAGTGCCACGTGGTGCTCGCGGGCGGCATACGGACGGCGATTGTTGAGTTGTGTGGTGCGTGGCGCCTCTGGAGGTGCCCAAGTGCCGTATGCGGGGCCTGACGGAAGCAAGACTCTGCCGGAAGGACACGGTGCGTTGCAATTCTGTGTTGCGTGGGAAAGCTCACATCCCGTTTGACGCACAACTTTTTCGGAAATGACAGCGCAGCACAATGCCGCCCGGCTAAGCTCCTTGGCTCGCCGGGCGGCACTTATGGGGTGCAGCGGGTCAGATGTGCCCGTCCTCCAGCATTTCGGTCACCAGCGCGGCGATGGGTGAGCGCTCGGAACGGGTGAGCGTCACGTGCGCGAAGAGCGGATGCCCCTTCAGTTTCTCGACCACGGCGACGACTCCGTCGTACCGGCCGACCCTGAGGTTGTCCCGCTGTGCCACGTCGTGGGTGAGCACCACCCGCGAATTCGTGCCGATACGGGACAGCACGGTCAGCAGGACGTTCCGCTCGAGGGACTGCGCCTCGTCCACGATCACGAAAGCGTCATGGAGCGAGCGGCCCCGGATGTGGGTGAGCGGCAGGATCTCCAGCATTCCGCGCCCCAGCACCTCTTCGATGACCTCACGCCCGGCGACGGCGGACAGCGTGTCGAAGACGGCCTGCGCCCAGGGGCTCATCTTCTCGGCCTCGCTGCCGGGGAGATAGCCGAGCTCCTGACCGCCGACCGCGTACAACGGCCGGAAGACCATCACCTTCTGGTGCTGCCGGCGCTCCAGGACGGCTTCCAGGCCCGCGCACAGCGCCAGTGCCGACTTGCCCGTGCCCGCCCGGCCGCCCATCGACACGATGCCGACGTCCGGGTCGAGGAGCAGTTCGAGCGCGATGCGCTGCTCGGCGCTGCGGCCGTGGATGCCGAAGGCCTCCCGGTCGCCGCGCACGAGACGGACGTTGCCCTCGGCGGTGACCCTGCCCAGCGCCTTGCCCCGCTCGGACTGGAGCACCAGCCCCGTGTGCACGGGGTACTCGGCGGCTTCGGGGATGTACAGGCTCTCCTCGCCGAACAGCAGATCGACCTGTTCCGCGGCGACGGCGAGTTCCGCCATGCCGGTCCAGCCGGAGTCGGTGACGGCGAGTTCGGCGCGGTACTCCTCGGCGAGGAGACCGACCGACGAAGCCTTGATCCGGAGCGGCAGGTCCTTGGAGACGACGGTGACGTCGTACCCCTCGGCCTGCAGGTTGCGTGCGACCGCGAGGATCCGTGAGTCGTTGTCCCCCAACCGGTAGCCGGCGGGCAGGACGCCGGGGTCGGAATGGTTGAGTTCGACACGGAGCGACCCGCCCAGGTCCCCGAGCGGGATCGGGGCGTCCAGCCGGCCGTACCGGACCCGGAAGTCGTCCAGCAGGCGCAGGGCCTGCCGGGCGAAGTAACCGAGCTCGGGGTGGTGCCTCTTGGCCTCCAGCTCCGTGACGACGACGATCGGCAGCACGACTTCGTGCTCGTCGAACCGGGTCATGGCTTTGGGGTCGGCCAGCAGGACGCTGGTGTCGAGAACGTAGGTGCGCCTGTCGGGCAGGCGGCGCTTGGTGCTGGTCACCACGGAAGGACGTACCCCCTCGGACGAGGTCGGGGAGTGCGACGGACGTCGCGGAACTTCCCGAAGGGAGAGGACGGACCGGGTTCGGGCCCCGTGCGCGGGCCGAACACCGGCCCTCCGCATCGGCCGCACGGTATGCGGTCCTTCGTGTGCAAAGGGCCTCCCGGGCGAGCGGGCTGGGTGCCGCTCACTTGGCTGCGACGTCCGCCTGGTTACTGACCGGACATCGACCTGAGAGCTGTATTCCCTCGAACACGCGAAGCCATGCCGCCGCCTGCGACACGGTACGTCCGGCCGGGCCCCCGCCCCGCCCCGCCCGTCGGCCGTCCGCCGGGGCGCTGTGTCCCTCAGGCCCCGTAACGCCGGTGGCGCGCCGCGTAGTCGCGCAGGGCGCGCAGGAAGTCGACCTTACGGAAGGCCGGCCAGAAGACCTCGCAGAAGTAGTACTCCGAATGGGCGCTCTGCCAGAGCATGAAGCCGGACAGCCGCTGCTCCCCGCTGGTGCGGATCACGAGGTCCGGGTCGGGCTGCCCACGGGTGTAGAGGTGCTCGGAGATCAGGTCCGTGGAGACGATCTCGGCGAGCTCCTCGAAGGTCGTGCCCCGGGAGGAGTGCTCCAGGAGGAGGGAGCGGACCGCGTCCGCGATCTCCTGACGGCCGCCGTAGCCGACGGCGACATTGACGATTATCCCGTCGACCCCCGCCGTGGCCTCCTCCGCCTCCTTGAGGACGGTCTGGGTCCGCGACGGCAGCAGGTCGAGGGTGCCGACGTGGTGGACGCGCCACCGCCCGTCGGAGGCCAGCTGGCGCACGGTGTTCTCGATGATGCCGAGCAGCGGGATGAGCTCCCCCTCCGGCCGGTCGAAATTGTCCGTGGACAGCAGCCAGAGGGTGACGACCTCGACATCGGTCTCACTGCACCAGCCGAGCAGCTCCGAGATCTTGTCCGCCCCGGCCTGGTGTCCCTGCACGGCCGAGCCGCCGGATGCCTTCGCCCACCGCCGGTTGCCGTCGAGGATGACTCCGATGTGCTTGGGCACCTGATCGTGGTCCAGGCGGCCTTCCACCCGGCGTGCGTAGAGCCCGTACACCAGGTCGCGCAAGTTCACTGAGTTCACCCTCTCGGTTCCGTACGGGCCCCTGGCCCGCCCCTCCCCCACGCGGGGGTCCGGGGCCGCCCCCCGGGGGGATCGCGCGCGGTCCGCCCGCCGCGCTCCCGCGCCGCGGACCGGCATGTCCCGAAGCGGCCACATTACTGCGGCCGGGTCACAGGGGCCCAACCCGGTCTGTCACAAGTCCGTGATAAGGAGTGAAACGTGACTGATTCCCTCTCCTACCTCGCCGGCGAGTCGCGCTACGACTCCATGGAGTACCGCCGCACCGGCCGCAGCGGGCTCAGGCTGCCCGCCGTCTCGCTCGGCCTCTGGCACAACTTCGGCGACGACCGCGCCCTGGCGTCCCAGCGGGCGATCCTGCGCCGCGCCTTCGACCTCGGAGTGACCCACTTCGACCTGGCCAACAACTACGGCCCGCCGCCGGGCTCCGCCGAACTGAACTTCGGCAAGCTCTTCCGCCAGGACTTCGCTCCGTACAGGGACGAGCTCGTCATCTCCACCAAGGCCGGCTACCGGATGCACCCCGGCCCGTACGGCGAGTGGGGTTCCCGCAAGTACCTGCTGTCCTCGCTCGACGCCTCCCTGAAGCGGATGGGCCTCGACCACGTCGACATCTTCTACTCCCACCGTTTCGACCCCGCCACTCCCCTCGAGGAGACGATGGGTGCGCTCGCCTCCGCCGTGAGCCGGGGCAAGGCCCTCTATGCGGGCGTGTCCTCCTACAGCGCCGCGCAGACCGCCGAGGCGGCGCGGATCCTCGCGGAGATGGGCGTGCCCGCCCTGATCCACCAGCCGTCCTACTCGATGGTCAACCGCTGGGTGGAGGCCGACGGGCTGCTCGACACGCTGGAGACGGCCGGTATGGGCTGCATCTCCTTCGCGCCTCTCGCCCAGGGACTGCTCACCGACAAGTACCTGACGGGCATCCCCGAGGGTTCACGGGCCAGCCAGGGCAAGTCCCTGGACCCGGGCCTGCTCTCCGACGAGATGGTGCGGCGCCTGCGCGGGCTGAACGACATCGCACGGGGCCGTGGGCAGTCCCTCGCACAGCTGGCGCTCAACTGGGTCCTGCGTGACAGCCGTATGACCTCGGCCCTGATCGGCGCGTCGAACGTGCGGCAGCTGGAGGAGAACGTGGCCGCGCTCGCCGCTCCCGCGCTGACGGCCGCCGAGCTCGAGGAGATCGACACCTTCGCCGTGGACACCGCGAGCACCAACATCTGGGCCGGCCGGAGCTGACTCGCGGCGGACGCCCGCCCTGCCTGAAGGGCGCGCGTCCGGGGCACGCTCCGGGCACAAAAAACGGGCCGGTCCGTGGGGGGGGGTTACGGACCGGCCCGAGGGGGGGGTTTCCACCATAACCCTTCGTAAGTGGTGATGGTGCCACGCCACGAAATAATCACTCTCCGAATTCGCCGGACTGCGCTTCGGGCACATCTCCGGCGCTCGGGCGCGGGGGCCCCGGCAGGACAGGGACCGTCCCGCCGGGGCCAGGACGACACGGCGCGCAGCCCGCGGCCGTGGCCCCGGGCGGTCACACGGCAGGCGGGCCGGAGGCGTCAGCAGGGCACGAAGCGGATCGCCACCGTGTCACCTCCGGCGACCACGAAGTCGCCGTTCTCGCACCGGAGCACCGCCTCGCGCACCTCGCCGTGCTCGTCACGCCGTTCCTGCGTGCCGGTGACCGTCCATGCCCCGCCGTACGGAGGGGGCGGCAGCCGGCTCAGCTGCTCGAACCGCCACTGGCCCGCGGGCACGCACCAGTCGGGGAGGCCGGGCCAGGCGCCGGAGGTGATGCTCAGCGTGTGGTCGGACGCGCAGGTCAGCAGGACCGACTGCCCGCCCTCCAGCACGAATTCGACGGCTTCCGGCTCTCCCGCGCGGCCCTCGGGCCGGTAGAACAGGCCGTGGACGGCCGTCACCCGCGCACCCGTGAGCCAGTCGGCCTTCCCGTGCCGCGGCCGACGGACCGGTGGACCGGTCTCCCCGTCCGGCATTTCCCTTCCCACCGACATGACCCGCTCCTTCGTTGTGCGCTCAACTACCAGGGTCGCACTACTCATGGGTAGGACGGGAGGACGGGTGATGCCGTTGCACCTGCGGCCCGTGAGGCGCGCTCAGCGGAGGACCGCCGGTGACCGTTCCGGCTTGCGCGCCTCGATCAGGAAGCGGGAACTGTGCGCGACGAACGCCCCTCGCTCCTCGATCTGCCGGTGGAGGGAACGCAGCCGGGGCAGGTAGGCGTCGACGGTGAATCCCGGCACCGTCCAGACGACCTTGCGCAGGAAGTGGACGACGGCCCCGATGTCGAGGAACTCCATGCGCAGCCGCTCGGCGCGCAGGTCCGTCACCTCCAGCCCGGCGGCCTCCGCGTCCTCCCTCGCCCGCAGAGGATCCCTGGCTGCGCGCTGCCCGGGGGACAGCGGCCCCAGGAAGTACTCGACGAGCTCGAACACGTTTTCCCGGCCGACCTGCTGGGAGAAGTACGTGCCTCCGGGGGCCAGCACCCGGGCGATCTCCTCCCACCAGGTCGTCACCGGATGCCGGCTGACGACCAGGTCGAAGGCGCCGTCGGCGAAGGGCAGCGGCGGCTCGCCGGAGGTCGCGACGACGACTGCGCCGCGCGGGTGGAGCAGGGCAGCGGCACGGGCGACGTTCGGCGGCCAGGACTCGGTGGCCACGGTGAGAGGCGCCGTCACCGGCGCGGAGGCGAGCACCTCCCCTCCCCCGGTCTCGATGTCGAGCGCGGCCCCGGCCCGTGCCAGCCGGTCCGCCATGGCGCGTGCGTACCCCCAGGAGGGCCGCTGCTCGGTCGCCCGCCCGTCGAACCACGAGAAGTCCCAGCCGTCGACGGGGATGGCGCCGGCCTCCGCGACGAGGGCCTCGAAGCGCGCGTCGGAGGCGCCGGGGGCGGGAGGGACGAAGGGCGCGGACGATCCGGTCATACGGCAAGGGTGTCAGCCCGCCACGGCCCGGCGCGACCCTGTATTCCGTATGTCCGTGTGCCGGGTGGGCCTCAGGCGGCGAGGCCACCGGACACCAGACCGAGCAACGCCCCCGCGATCATGAACGGGCCGAACGGGATGCCCGTCTTGCGTCCGGCGCGCCGCGCCAGCATCAGCCCGGCCCCGTACAGCGCGCCGAACAGGAACCCGGCGAAGCCGCCCGCGAAGAGGACCGCCCAGCCGTACCAGCCGAGCGCCACGCCCAGCGCGAGGGCGAGCTTCACGTCGCCGAAGCCCATGCCGTTCGGGTTGATCAGGAAGAGCAGGAGGTAGAAACCGCCCAGCGCCACTCCTCCCAGCAGTGCGGAGACCCAGGACCCGCCGTGCCCGGGCAGCAGGGCAGCACCTCCCAGGAGCACGGCGGTGGCGCAGGCGAGGGGCAGCGTCAGCGTGTCGGGGAGCCGGTGGACGCGGCGGTCGACGACGGCGAGGAGCACCGCGACGGGCGCCAGCAGCAGCCAGACGGCGGCCTCGGGCCGGGCCCCGGTGGCGGCGGCGAGGGCCGCACAGGAGAGCACCGTGACCACCGGGACGGCGACGGCGGGGGCGTAGCGGCCCCGCCCGGCCGGCGCGGGGGCCCCGGGGGCCGCGCCTCCCGGGAGCGAGGGGACGGCCACGGCGCACACCGCGCACCTGGTGGAGCCGAGCCAGCCCCGGGCCGGGCCGGTGAGCACGTGCCCGGCCGGGCAGGCGTCCCTCCAGGGCTCCTCGGGCTCGACGGAGAAGCGGTAGGCGGCGCGCGGGAGCAGCAGTCCGGCGACGGCGCCCCAGAGCGCGGCGACCGCAATCAGTGTGGCGTCCACGGCATCGACCCTAATCCGGCCCGTACGGCGGGGTCTTGGGCCCTGGGGCCCATCACGCCGTTCGGGACCCACCCGGCGGCCGGGGGGTCTACGGTCGGTTCCCATGGGGAAATGGCGTGACGGCAGCGGAACACTGACGGTCGGGACGGACTCCGGGGCGCGGGAGGTACCGCTGCGTATCGCCGCCTCGTACCGGGCACGGGCGCGTGGGCTGCTCGGCGTGGACGGCGTCGACGGTGCGCTGCTGATCACGCCGTGCGGGAGTGTGCACACCTTCCGGATGCGGTTCGCCATCGATGTGGCGTACCTGGACCGCGCGTTCAACGTCCTGGCGGTCCGCACGATGAAGCCCGGCCGGCTCGGCCTGCCCAGGCTCCGTGCCCGTCATGTGGTGGAGTCGGAGGCCGGGGCCATGGAGCGGTGGGGCCTGCGGCCCGGGACACGGGTGCGGGTCTCCGTACCCGTCACGGAAGTTTCGCCGCCTGTGCGGTGAGGAGTGCGGCCGGGACCTCCGGTGTCCTCGCCGTCAGGAAGTCGGCGGCGTAGAAGGTGACGACCGTCGAGCCGGTCCGTACGAGGTGGAAGACGAGCGGGACCTCGGCTCCCGCCAGGCTGCCCGTCACCTGGTAGGCGAACGACTCCTGGCCGGCCCCGGCTGTGGGCAGCGCCCTGACCCCGGTGTAGGTGGTCGGCCCGTCCTCGCTCGTCGTGCGGAACCCGCCGGCGCAGTCCCGCACCGCGTCACGGACCGCGCGCAGCAGTTCCCCGGCCCCGCCCCCGGGGTGCGAGGTGAGGATCTCGGTGACCACGGTCCGGTCGTCCTCGCCCTCCTCCGCCGTGTCCGTCGCCGTACGGAAGACGATGGCCGCCGGGGCCGGCTCGGGCGAGCCGTTGATGATCGCGGTGATCGGCCGGCACGCCTCGTCCTCGGGCTCCTCGGTGCCGCGTTCGCCGGTGCCCTCCAGGGGGGCGATCGCGTAGCCCGGCACCTCGTCCGTGGCGAGGGCCACCTTCTCGAGCTCGGCCTCGGTGAGGGTCCTGCCGTGGCTGGTGGGCGTGGGGACGGGAGGGGAACCGGCTCCGGGCGTGGCGGTGGCGCCGGATCCCGTGCCGGACCCGGAGGCGGGGGCCCGGGAGGCGGTGGCCTTCTCACCGGCCCCCTCGCCCCCGCCGTCCGGTCCGCAGCCGGCGGCCGCCAGACAGAGGACGAGCGTGCCCGCCGCCACGACAGTGGTCCGTACCTTCATCGCTCACCGCTCCCGCCCCGCTGTGCACCGGGTCAGCACGCTAACAACCGGGGTGCGCCCGGCGCGTGGGCCCGTGGGCCCAACTCACGGCGGCCCCGGCCCCAGCAGCGTCCACGCCCCGTACGCCGCTGAGCCGAGGGCCGACGCGGCGACGACCACGCCCGTGCGCAGCGTCGTACGCAGCCCCGCCAGCGCGACGGCCGGGGGCAGGAGCAGGGGGAACGCGGGCATCATCAGGCGCGGCCTGGAGCCGAAGTACCCGGAGCCGATGAGCGAGACGACGACGACGCCGATGCCGTACACCAGCACGGGGAGCGGTTGCCGCTGCCGCACGCACAGGAACACCAGCCACCCCAGCAGTCCCAGCGCGGCACAGAGCCCGAGCGCGGCGGGAAACGGCAGTCCCAGGATGAACGCGGCCAGCGCCCTGCCCCCGTCGATGCTGTTGCCCCACTGCACCTGGACGTCGAAGTACGCGAACGGGCTGCCTTCCCGCACGGCGACGAACACCACGTAGGCCAGCCATCCCAACGGTGCCAGGCAGACCCCCAGCAGCATGCGCGCGTTGCGGCGCACCAGGCCCCGCCGCTCCCCGGCCCGCCACTCCCGTACGAGGACGGCCACGGCGCTGACCGCCAGCGCCGCGATGAGCGCGGCGGCCGAGGGCCTGGTCAGCCCGGCGAGCACGCACAGCGTGCCCGCCACGATCCAGCGGCCTCTGAGCGCGGCGTACAGGGACCAGGCGGCGAGCGCGGTGAACAGGGTCTCGGTGTACGCCATCGACTGGACGAACGCCGTCGGGTACGCGCCCCAGAGCGCGGCCAGCACCACGCCGGCCCGGCACCCGTACAGCCGTGCTCCGACGGCGTGGATCCCCCAGGCAGCGAGGAGTCCCGCCAGCCAGGCGACGGCGATCCCGGCGCCCTGCACGGTGAGCGGGGTGGCCGCGGCGAGACCGCGTTCCAGGGCCGGCAGGAGGGGGAAGAACGCCAGGTCGGGGTGGACGGTGCCGTCGGGGAGGGTGACGGTGCGGCCGTAGCCGTCCTCGGCGATCCGCTGGTACCAGACGGAGTCCCAGCGCCCGCCCAGCAGGTGCAGGGCGTCCTTCCCGGCGGCCGACGCCGACGCCCAGAGGACGAGGAGCCCGACGGCCCTGACCGCCGCGTAGGCGCCCAGCGCGGGGGCGGCGGCGGTGAGCAGGGACCTGGCGCGGTGCCGGGTGCTGCGGGGTCCGGGCGCCGTCGGGCGGAGGCACGTCTGCTGATCGGGCATGCGGCCGATTATGAGCCCGCCGCCCCGGAGGTCACCGGGCCGGGCCCGGCAGCGGCCCTCCGCCCGCCCGCAGGACCTCCGCGTGCGGGGCCCCGGCCCGGCCGGCGGGGCGACCGTGCGGATCAGCTCCAGCCGCGCCGAGCGCGGGACGCACCACGTGCTGTCGTCGGGCCGGCCGGGGCCGGCCACTCGTGCCCCGAGCCGGCCACGTCACCGGCGGACGCCGGCTCGGCCGCCGTCAGGGCGCGCCCGGCCCCTCGGGTCCAGCACCTCCTTCGCCGCGAGGGCACCGCGGACCGGCACGCCGCGGCGGCTCAGGTCCTGGGCTCTGTCGAAGCCCGTGGCAACGGCGAACTCCTCCGTGCGGCGGGCAGGACCGCACCATTCCGTCAGCCCTCACCGGAGGGGGCGTGACTCCTCGTCGGCCAGGGCGGGGTGCTCAGCCGCGGGCACGCGCCGCCGCCTTCCGTTTGCGGCCCGGCCCGGCGCCGTGGGGGCGCGCCGGGACGGGCGTCGATCACCTGCAGCTCAGACGCTATGGGTACGACGGGCCGCCGTCTTGGGCCCAGGGGCCCAACTCGGGTCCTTCGTCCGGCCCGGGCCGGCGCGATCCGGGCATGAGGCCCTCTGGTCCTCAGCCGTTCCGGCCGGCTGCGAGGTCGCGCTCCACGCGGGCACGGGACAGCCGGACGGCCGGCTTCCCGACGGCGTCCGCGGTGAGGGAAGGCGGGCCGTCACCGCTCATGCCGTCCCCGTCCCGGGCCCGGGCTCGTGTCCTGGTGCCGTCCGGGGGAGCGCCCGCCCCGCAACGCGCGGCGGGGGCATGCCCGTAGCGGGCCCGGCCACGGCTCACGGGGCCGTTTCGCCCCGGCCGGCGGCGCGGGTCGGCCACGACGCGCCTCCTCCGGGGAGGCGCCGTTCATCTGTCCCAGGGCAGTTCCACCGGGCGCCGGTGCCACCACCAGCCACGGTGGGCGACCTCCGCACCCGACCTGGTGAGGCGCCCGAGCAAGGCCCCGGCGTCGTCCTCGGTACCGCGCCGGAACACCTCGTCGAGCTCCGCCACGGCCCGGGCCAGCAGCTCGCTCCCCGGGCCGGCGGACTCGGTCAGCTCACCCAGGCGGTCACGGGTACGCAGGTCCTCGGCGTACAGCTCGAAGGGATAGCGACCGCCCGGCAGCCACCCGGCATCGATCCGGCGCACCAGCCGCTCCCAGAGCAACAACGCCTCGCGGGCACGGTTCACCGCACCGGTGGCCGACGCGTCACCGTGCGGGACGGCCTCCGCCGCGAAGGCATCGGTGACCGGGGTCTCCACGTGCTGCTCGCGCAGGATCTCGGCGAACACCTCGACCCGCGCGGCCGGGAGTTGCTCCATCGGGGTTTCGACCGCGTCCACCGTGTGGACCGGGAGGTCTCCCTCCCCCTCGTACAGACGCGCCCGGGTGACCGTCCCGTCCGGGCCCGCCGCCCAGTACGCCGACGGGGGCGTCTCCCCGGCCGGATACAGGACCGTCGTACCGAGGCTGGCCGCGAGCCGCAGAGCCGCCTCCGCCTCGGCCGGCGGCGCCACCGCGTCCGACACGGAGACGTCCCAGGCGAGCGCCAGGTCACCCGCCACGGAGCGGTACGTACAGAGCACCGGGGCGTCCCAGTTCCTGTCGTCCGTCCGCCCCCCGTCCTCGTCGGCGGCATCCACGTCCTCGGCCCTTGTGCCGAGGGCTCCGGCGAGTGCCGGCGCCATGGCGTGCGGGGCGGGTCGGTGCACGGTCAGAAAGCTGTAGGTCGCCGTCACGCATAGGTCCCGTCGTAAACCTTCTTGGCCTTCTCCACCACCTCAGGATGGTCGGCAAAGCGGGGGTCCCTTGTCAAAGCGGGTGAATCGGTCCTGCCGCCCGCCTTGGCGATCTCCTTGAGCGCCGCGTACTCGTTCCTGTCGAGCTCCACGAGTCCCTTCCCGGAGATCGGGAAGGTCCGCCCGTTCCCTTCCACGCCGTACTTGCGCCCGTTGATCTCGTAGGCGTTGCCGTTGTCGACCAGCTCGGCCCTGCCTTCCGCGATGCCCTTGATGTCGTTCTGGACGTCCGCCTCGTTGCCCTTGAGGATGACGGTGTTCTTCTCCTTCACCATGCCGTTCCTCGCACCGGCCACGGTGTGCCGTGGATGCGGGGATTTAAGCGTCTTCCCTGCCGCGGGACCCCTGACGTCCGGATCGGTCTCGAACTCGCAGTCGTTGTTGTGTACCAGCGCGCTCGTTGCGCCGACACCGACGTAGTACGTGTGGATGCCGTCGACCGTCAGGTCGTGCGTCGTCTGCCGTTCCGTGTAGCGGGACACCCCTGTCACCAGGAGCGACGTACCACCGGGCACGCGCAGACGCTCCCCGGTCACGATGTCGCCCGCGTCCGCCCAGCCCTGCCGGCCCGTCACCCAGAAGGGGTGCGTGTCGGTGGCGGTGACCCGGCCGGCCGGGGTGGACAGCTGGGTGAAGTGCTTGTCGTCGTACGTCGTGAACGTCTCCGTCACGCGGCGCGCTCCGGTCACCCCGCGCACCGGATCGGTGGCGAGCACCCTGTCACCGGCCTGCAGGGACTCGATGGGGAGCCGCCTGCCCCCGGCGACCAGCACCGGGGTACCGGGCGGGAAGCTGTGGCTGACAGCGCACGTCGTGGGCTTGTCGTTCCCGGGCGGGTCCTTCTTCTCGGCGTCGAGCTTCTTCTGCGCGTCGGCGAGCTTCTTCTCCGCGTCCGTGACCTTCTTGCGGTTCTTGACCATGCCCTTCAGCCCGTCGTACAGATCCCCGCCGTGCTTCTTGAGCTTCTTGACCAGCTCTGCGGCCTTCTTCCACTTCCACGGCGCCCCGTACTTCGCCGCGAGCTTCCCGACCGCACCACCGACCAGGCTCGACAGCACGTTGACCAACGTCTCCGTACAGGCGCCCATGTCGCCCTCGGTGATGCAGTCCAGGGCGTCGGTGATCCCCAGCTCCTCGGCGAGGATCCTCGCCAGCTCCTTCGCCGCCTCCACGGCCTTGTCGGAACTGGTCCTCTCCGCCTTCTGCGCGTCCTGGAGCTCCTTCAGCGCGGCGTCGTAGTCGATCTGCGCCTGCGACCCGGGCGTGCCGTCGTCCGACGCCCGGTCACCGTCACCGGGCTGATCACCCGCCTGCGCACCCGGCTCGCCACCGCCACCGTCACCGCAGTCGCCCCCACCGCCGATCCGGCACACCTGCGCGCTGATCTTCTCCGTCAGTTCCGCGCCGATCCCCGTCGCCACCAGCGCACCGATGACCGCCGCGACGACCATGACCAGGCCGACGTACTCGATCGCACCCTGACCGCGCTGGCCCCGGCGCGAACGCCGCAGTCCCAGCAGACGCACCCCGGTGCGCGGGGTCTTCCCCCGCGCCCAGCGGCGCAACCGACGACGCACTTCCCCCGGACCCGTCATACCCGCGACGCTAACTACCCGACAGCCCTGCGGTCTTGGGCCCGCAGGCCCAACCCGGCGCCGTCCGCGCCCAAAAGCACCGTCTCGCGTGCCGGACCCGGCGGAGCGGACTCGGCACACCGTGCGAGGGTTTCGAGCGTCCGTACGACGCGCACGACGGACGGGGACGACGCGCACGAAGGGCGGCAGCGGATGACGGCCGGTTCATCGGTACCGACGGCGGAGGAACGCGCGGAGCAGTCTCCGTCCGGCACCTCCTCCCCCCGGCCGCGGCTGGTCCGCGACCTCTCGCTGTCCGCCGTGCTCGCCGGGGTCGTCGCGGTCGTCGTCTCCTACTCCGGCCCGCTGGTCATCGTGCTCTCCGCCGCCCGCGCCGGGCACCTGGACGCCGGGCGGACCGGCTCCTGGATCTGGGCGATCTCGATCGGCAGCGGGCTGACCTGTATCGCCCTCAGCCTGCGCACCCGTATGCCGGTGATCACGGCCTGGTCCACCCCGGGCGCCGCGCTCCTGGTCACCAGCATCGGCTCGTACGCGTACGACGAGGTGATAGGCGCCTTCGTGGTGTCCGGTGTCGTGATCGCGCTGATCGGGGTGACCGGCGTCTTCGGGCGGCTGATGCGGCTCGTGCCGGGCGCGGTCGTGTCCGCCATGCTCGCGGGCATCCTCTTCTCGTTCGGCGCGGACGTGTTCACGTCGCTGGAGCACACCCCGGTCATCGCCGGATCCGTCCTCCTGGCCTACCTGCTGGGCAAGCGGTGGCTCCCCCGGTACGCCGTCCTCCTGGCGCTGGCCGCCGGTGTGGCGTGCAGCGCCGCGAGCGCGGAACTGCACGTCCGGCTGGACCATGTCGGGCTGGTGCAGCCGGTGTTCACCTCCCCCGCGTTCTCCGTGGCCTCACTGGTCGGCATCGCGGTCCCGCTGGCCCTGGCGACGCTGGCTTCCCAGAACGCGCCGGGGGTCGGCGTGCTCTCGGCGTCCGGGTACCGTCCCGACGACCGCCTCCTGGTCGGTTCCACCGGCCTGGTCTCGGCCGTGCTCGCCCCCTTCGGCTCCCACGCGGTGAACCTCGCGGCCATCACCGCCGCGATCTGCACGGGGCCCGAGGCCCACCGCGACCCCCGGCGCCGTTACGTCGCCGGAGTCGCCTGCGGCGTGGTGTACCTGGTGGTCGGCTCGTTCGGCTCGACCCTCGTGGCGTTCTTCGCGGGTCTGCCGAAGGAACTGGTCGCCGCCCTCGCCGGTGTCGCGCTCCTCGGCGCACTGTCCGGTGGGCTGACGGGCGCGGTGCGGGAGGAGAGGGACCGGGAGGCCGCACTGATCACCTTCCTGGCCACGGCCTCCGGGGTCACCCTGTTCGGCATCGGCTCGGCCTTCTGGGGCCTGGTGTTCGGCGTCGCCGCGCATCTCGCGCTCAACGGCCGCCTCCGCCGCGCCGGCCCCCCTCCCGCCGATCCCGCGGAACCCGCACGCCGGCGGTGATGCCGGTGCCCCGCTCCTGCCCCGCCGCCCTGACCGGGAGCGGGCCCGTCCTGGGGCCGGGGCCCAGGCCAGGCGCGGTGCCCCGCCGTACGTCCGCCCCGGGGACAACAGGGCGGGGGCCGGCGAGAGGGCGGACCGCGAGCGGCTGGGGAGACATGACGGGAGGTTACGGTCACCCGTATCGGACGAGGGCGGCCCCCATCCGTCCGCAGCTTCCCACCGCCCCCGCCGCCCCTCACTCAGTCGAGGCAGAACTCGTTGCCCTCGATGTCCTCCATCCAGAGGCACGACTCGTTGAACTCATCGGCGACCAGCAGCCGCACGCGCGTCGCGCCGAGCGGGACCAGCCGCGCGCATTCGGCTTCGAGTGCGGCCACGCGCTCTTCACCCACGAGCCCGGTGCCGGCCCGGACGTCAAGGTGCACCCGGTTCTTGACGACCTTGCCTTCGGGAACGCGCTGGAAGTACATGCGCGGGCCCACACCCGTGGGATCCATGCAGACGAACCCCGCACCCCGGCGCTCAGGCGGCAGCGTGCGGTCGTACGCGTCCCACGTCGCGAACCCCTCCGGGGGCGGCGGTACGACGTACCCCAGCACCTCGCACCAGAAGCGGGCGACGCGCTCGGGTTCCGCGCAGTCGAAGGTGATCTGGACCTGCTTGATCGACGGCATCGAACCAACATAGGGGTGAGGCTTCGCACGGTCCACGGCTTTCTTGGTCCACGGCCACACCCGTCCGGGGTCCCGGTGCCGCGGTCAGGCGGGGTCCTTGCCGGTCGGCGAAGGCACCGGGTGCGGACGCAGGACCATGAGTGAGCCTTCCGTGGCCGCCACCATGGCGAAGGGGAACCGGTCGACCTCGAGGCAGAGCGCCACGTCGTCGGGATGGGCTCCTCGGCGCACCCCGTCGGCCAGTTCGGAGGCGGCGCGCGACCCGGCGGCGCGGTGGACGTACTCGGCAGCGTCCGTCCCGGCTCCGGTGGTCCTCCGGGCGATGTACTGGGCACAGGCCAGGTCTTCCTCGGCCTGCCCGTCCTCGCCGGTGACCACGAACGTGACGCTGTCGCTCTCCCGTGTCCGCAGGAACTGAGCCGTCGCCTCCGCCACCACGAAGCCGGCGCACAGCACCAGTGGCGCCTCCTGGACGGCGAGGGCGCCGACCGTTCCTGCCGTGGTCTTCTGCACGACGGTCCGTCCGCCGAGGTCGACGGACCGCAGCAGGCCGGGCGAGTTGACGGCGTCGAAACCGGGCGCGGGCGGACCGTCCTTGAGCGCCACCCAATCCGGGTGACGGGCCTTGAGCGCCAGGGCCTCGTCCAGCGACCCGGCGAGAACGATCTTTTCCGCCCCCTGGCCGAAGGCCCAGGCAGCCACCGTGCAAGCGCGCATGACGTCGACCACGACCGCCACGGGCGGGACGTCGACGAGATCAGCGATACCGAGGAAGCGAGCGTCCATACCGGTCATGATCGCGCAGGCCCGTGCCGTAGCGCCCGGGGAGCGAGGCACATCACATCGGCCGTTTCGGTGCGCAACACCTCCGGCTGTCCGCGTCGCGGACGCGGTCCGCCGTCACCGGCCTGCTGACCACCGCCTGCGCGCCTCCACAGCGGCCCTCGGCGTCACGCCACCGCCTCGCGCCGAAGGGACGGCGTCATCACCGCGGAGCGCCGGGGGCCGGTGCACGGAACGGCGCGTGGTGGACCGTGGGTCCGGGGCGGAGAACCGTTACCGCACCGCATACGTCTTCGCCTTCCGCACCCCGGACGGCCGCGAGGTGGAGTTCACGGACCACGCCCCCGGCCCCTTCGGTTTCGAGGTCGGGGCACCGGTGCGGGTCTCCTTCGACCCGTCGGCCCCGGACAGGCGGGTCACGGTGGCGGGGCCGGGGGCGTGGGGCCCGGTACTGATGCCGGCGGTCTTCGCCGGGGTGCTCGGGCTGTTCTCGCTGGGGCTGCTGATCGCGTGCGCGGCGACGGCGGGGGGCTGAGTGCCCCGGTCGTGACGGCGGCCTGTCGCGGCGGCGGCCTGTCGTGGCGGTGTCCTGTCGCGGCGCTGGAGGCCTGTGTCAGAGGTACTGCTGGAACCAGAGCCCGGCGAGGCTCGCAGTGAGGAGCCCCGTTCCGTAGCACAGGCCACGTACGAAGTGGCCCGCTGCCGCCCGGCGCTGGGAGTGGGCCCATCGCCGTATGCGGCCGGTCCGGGGGCGGGCCGTCCGGTGCGCGGGCGGGGTGGTGGTCACACGATGCATGGCGGTCCTCCGGGCATGGGGAAGGGAGCCCTCCGGGGGCGAACCGGCGCCCGGGGGCACCCTCCGGTCTGGTGTGGCAGGAGTGCGGGCGGGGTGTCAGCGGCTCGTGAAATCGCGCAGGTGGTCGGCCAGCCGGCGGTCCGGGCGGCTCAGTATGGGGTTGCTGCCGTCTCCCGCGAGCCGGTCCACCTCCATCTCCAGCAGCCCGGTGGGGGGCGTGCTGGCGTCCGACCCGTTCTTCCGTACGTAGGTGGCGACCGTCTCCAGGCACCCCAGCAGGACGTCGTCGATGCTTTCGGCATCGGAGCGTGAGTCGGTGACCTCATGCCTCCAGTGCGCGGCTTCGCGGTTCTCTCCGAGGGAGAGGTGATGCAGATGCAGGCAGTACGCGGAGACCCGGTGCCCCGCTCCGGCCGAGAGCTGCCACCAGAACTGGGCACTCTGCGGGTGCCCCGTCAGGTGCAGGAGGCAGGCGAAGACGGCGGCGCCTTCGACGTCGAACGTGGTCTCCGGCAGTGGAACGGCGAGTTTGTCGATGTGCCCCGCCGCGCCGGGCGCGTTGATCATCCACCGGCAGACCGTCGTCAGCCGGTGGCCGGCCTGTGCGGCCCTGGCGGTGTCGGTCGCCGGCGCGGACCGTCCCACGTCGGCGGCCAGCCGGCGCAGTGCGGCACCTACGTCGAAGCCTGTGGGGTCCGTGACGGTGACGCGTGCCCGTTCCAGGGCACCGTCAATCGTGGCGCTGGTCGCTGCTGTCACTGTCCTCCCTCATCTCCCTGCTTGGTCCGGGTGCGTACGGGCAGTCCCAGTTTTCTTCCCAGGCGCTCCTTCGCCCTGCGGCAGTGGTAGTTCACAGTGCGGTCGTCCAGGCTCATGAAACGTGCGATCCGGTTGGTCGGGTAGCCGAGGAGGTAGCGCAGAACGATCACCGTGTACTGCCGGACCGGCAGTTCCGAGATCGCTTCGTAGAGGCCGATCCGGCTCTCGGCCAGCTCGAGTTCTCCTCGCAGCACCCGCAGGTCCCGTTCGATCTGCCCGTTGATGATGTAGGCCGGATCCCGGCCCTCCCGGGCAAGACGCCGGGTGACGTGGCGGTGCAGCACCGCGAGCGTGCGCCGCTCCAGTTCGTCCTCCTGGAGCAGCCCGTCCCAGACGGCGTGGATCTCCAGGAAGACCTCGTGGACGATGCTCTCGGCGGCCGGCCTCGTACCGCAGTGGATCTCCGCGTACGCGTGGAAGAACTGCTGGTGGCTGAGGACGAACGCCTCGAAGTCCAGCGGCAGCGCGAGGGGTTCGTCCACGTCGCGGCTCCTGCTGTCCGCGGGCCTCCCGCTCTCGCGGACGTCGTCATCGCGCATGGGGACCTCCGGCACGCGGCGCTCTGGTGGGCACAGCACTCTTCACGGGATTCCTCTTCGTTGAGGGGCACCGACCACCGGTGCCTGCGGCCCCGGTCGGCTTCTGGTCCCACTCAAGCGAAAACAGACCCACAGGACTCATTCGCAGTCAGAAAAAATTACCGGACGTACGCATTCAGCCACCCCGCGCAAGATCCAGAATCGGCACACGTCGCTTCGCGGCATCCGTGATCAGGCGTAATCCCTTCGCCGGACGACCCGGCCCCGCTCGCTCGCTCGCCGACATGGGCTGTGGTGCAGGACACACCGGCGATCCCTGGTCCACGGGGACCCACAGAAGTCCCCAGGGAACCCCAGGGGTCCACAGACACAGGCGGTAGCCCGAACCACCCGGCACCCGCTGCCCGTGGCGAGAAATCTTCCGCACTCCGCCCGGAGGGGTATGCCGCCCACCGGCGAAGTCGTCGAGCCCGGCGCGGAGTCACGGCGGTTGCGTCGGCCGCCGGCCGCAGAAACTGACAGCGTGTCGCGCCCGGGGCCTGCGCGGGTGCCGGACACCGAACCGGCACCACGGGCGAAGGCCCGTCAGCCGGCGCCACGGCTTCACGGTGCACCGCACGCCCCTCACCGGCCCCACCGCCCGCCTCGGACGGCAGGCCGACCCGCTCCGGCCGGTCCGTAGAGCGGCTCACCCGCCGGGACGGCGGCCCGGCCGCGGATACGCGATGCCGGCCTGCACTCACTCAGCAAGGCGGGACTGGTGGCCTCAGACGGAGAGGAACGCTCCGCCGCCGCGCGACTCGCGAGACTTCGTCCACGCCGTCGCACGCCAACGGTGAGGAGAAGAAGGATGCCAGACGTCCAGTGGGAAGAACCGTCCTGCGGCGAAGGAAACTCCTGCTTCCGGATGGGGACACACACGGGAACGGTTACGCCGCCCTCGTGGAGGCGGAGGATCGTCACCTCACCGACAGCCGCGGGGCCCTCCAGCAGATGATCCGGAACATCAAGGCCGGCAAGGCGGATCACCTGCTCTGACATGTGTGAGGGCCCGCCACCACCGGTACCGGGCCCTCGTACAACGGAGTGGATCAGGAACCCTCACCGCGCGGGAAGGAGATCTCCACGCGCCGGTTCTTCTTCCGGCCCTCTTCCGTGCTGTTGTCGGCGATGGGGTACTGCTCGCCGTAACCACGGATCTCGAAGGTGATCGTCGGACCGAGTTCCTTGGACAGCACACCGTTCACCGCTTCGGCCCGCTGCCTCGACAGCACGTCGCCGTGCGCCGACGAACCGAGGTTGTCGGTGAAGCCGAAGACTCGGACCTTCGTCGCGTTCTGCTTCTCGATCTCGTCCGCGATGGCGATGATGCGGGAGTTGGCCTCAGAACTCAGCTTGGCGCTGTCCTTGCCGAACAGCACCTCGGCCTGGAGCGCGAGCTTGATGTCCGCGTTGGTGTCCTCACGACGCTCCTCGCCGCCCCCATCCTCGATAACCTGAATGATGTCGAGGACCTTGCCCGGCGCAAGTGTGCCGCCCTCGGGCATCTTCAGGTCAGGGTCTTTGGTATCGATTTCAACCGGTGGCTCTGACGTAGCCTCAGTTCCGGGTGGCACGCTGGGGCCGTCGTCAGCAAGGGCAGCCGTCGCCCCCATAGCCGTAACGCCAGCCATGAACATCGTGACCATGAAAGCATGTCCCGTGGAACGGGCCGCCCGACGGCGGGTACCTGCGTTGTTCATGTCTGCCATCACCCAGAGATCTTCAGCGATGTAGTACCGAACGTAGGCAGCATGAAGTCCACTTCCGCCGTGCCCTCAGGCGGAGCAGGGAACTGCATGAAAACCGGGGTCGACTTACCCGGCTGGAGCGGCAGGATGCCAGTGGTGCACAGGCAGCGTCCCTCCGTGTCCCGGAGAATGTAGTAGCGCTTCTTGCCGACCTTGTCCACGAGCGCCGCCCCCGCAACCGAGTTTGGGTTTTTCGAGACCAGAGCGATCTCTGATCCTGCCCACCCAGCGGTGTTGCGGGACTGGTCGCTGCCGTTCTTGATCTCCCCTTGAACGGTGAGGAAACCACCGGAGTCGCGCTTCACCTGCTTGACCACCAGCGTGAGCCCGCCCTGCCCTTGCACCTCGGCAAGCTTTGCATTCGGGTCCACCTCATCTCCAGCGCTGGTGTCTTCCCCCACCCCCTTGTCTTCCTTGGCGGGCTCGGAGGATGACTTCGATGCGGAATCACTCGTTTCCGTCCCGCTGTCACCACCACAAGCGGTGACAGCAAGGGCCATTGCCGCCGTCATAGAAACAGCCGCCACCACCCGTCGGGGCTTCGTGATGCGCCGAATACTCATGGATCAGATTCCTTTACTCATCGTTCGCTGTCAGTCGTCGGTCAGATGCACGGCGAAGAGCATCTTGCCCAACTCTGCCCAAGGATCAGGGTGTAGAGGATCGATCTCGAAGTGATTGCGATCGTCACAGTCGAAACTGATCGGGCCCGGGGTCTCTTCCTTGTCGTCCTCGGTCTCGTCCGGCTGCGGACTCGTGTCCGCATCCGGCTTCTCTGCAGGATTCCAGTTGCACCGGAACTCGATCACGGCGGTCGCCTCAGCTGTGGCGTGCGTCGTCTCGGTGCCAGGAATCACCGTGTCGCCCACCGTATTGCGGGACTTGACCCTGACGGTCACCTCGTCTCGCTGAAATCCGGAGTTCCACATACACCCGCCGACCACGTCCGCGCGGTTTTCTGCCGCGAATCGCTGAGCCTGGTTGCACGGCTCACCGCTGATGTAGTGGTTGCCGAAGAAGTCGTTCAGGCCACCGGGCAGCAGAAGCGCCCCGAGGAAGAGCGGCCCCATCTCGTCCCGGGCCTGCTGCGCCGCGGCGAGAGCCGCTGCGTCAGCAGCTCCCTGGGCACCGTTACGCGTGGCCGAAGCCTTGCCGACCGCAAAGAACGCGAACGCGAGAAAGAGCAGGCCCGCCACCATCACGATGTAGATGGGGAAGGCCTGCCCTGCTTCGCTGCGTTGACGCCGCCGCATCAGCCAGCAGTAATGGAACTCACCAGACCCGTGATGCGGGTCGTGATCGCCGAGCCGATGCCCGAGGCCACCATGCCGCCGATGATCGCCACGACCACCAGGATGATGCCCAGGTACTCGAACGCCGTCTGGCCCCGGTCCTTGGCCTCGTAACGCTTCTGGATCGCGCTGATCGCGGTGTTCGTCCAGCCGTTGACGCGGACGGCGGTCTTCAGGGTGATGTTCGACATGGTTGTCCCCTCCAGGTCCGGCCGACCGACTGCCGGCCGACTCACACGTTCCTCGGTCGCCGCTCCCGTTACCGGCTTCCTCCTGGCCGGTGCCGTTGGCGACATGAGAAAGGTACGTCGGAACGCCCGTCCCCGGTGAGGGCCCCAGGGCCCAAATCCGGGCCCAACAGGCCAGTTGGGTCCGTCGACCCGGCGCATGGGCCTCGGACACGCAGGATCCGGCCGCCACACGGTGTTTCCCCCACCCCGTCATGGCTACCTGCCCCCCAGACCAGGCCGGCCGTCCGGCGCCGTGCCCAGCCACCTGGCGATGGCCTCGCTGCGACTCCCGCTCTGGAGCTTGGTGAAGATGCGGTTGATGTGGTTCTTGACCGTCTTCTCACTGATGAAGCAGGTGGCGGCGATCTGCTGATTGCTCATGCCGGACGCGATCAGCTCCATGACTTCCGCCTCCCTGGAACTCAGGCCGTGCTGCGTCGAGTTGGGCGCAGCTACCGGATCGGCTACCTGTGCTGACTGTGCCACAATTGGTTGCACTTGCGAAAGACCCGGCGCCTCAGGGCCTGGTCGCGTCGCAGGTGGAGGGGGTTGCGGAACGGGCGCGTGTGCAGGCGCACCGTGCTGGGGAGCGGGTGTCAGCGCTGCCCCCAGACCGTCCGGGAGGGGCCCGCCCTGCGGGGTGGGGCCCTGGCGCATATGGGCCAGCAGCGCGTTCGCGGCGGTGGCCGTGAAGTGGGCCCGGCCGCTCTTCGTGTCCCGTACCGCCTGCACCAGCTGGTCCGCCGTGAACTCACCGTGCACCAGGTAGCCGCCGGCACCCAGTCGCAGCGCTTCATGGACGATCTCGCTCTCGCGGCTGTACGTCAGCATCATCACCGGCGCCACCCTGACGAGGTGCGGCAGCGCGGAGATGCCGTCGACGCCCGGCATGCGGACGTCGAGGAGGAGGACGTCCGGACGGTGTTGCACGGCCATCTCGTACGCCTGGCGGCCGTCCGCCGCTTCAGCGACGACTTCGATGTCCTCGCGACCGGACAGCAGGACACCCAGGCCCGCACGCACCACCGGATTGTCGTCGGCCACGACGACCCGGAGCGGGCCCGGCACGGGGAAGGAAGGCATCGGCTCGGATGCCGCGTGACTCCGGGGCGCCGGGAACCTGGGGGAGCTGAGCTCGGAGGGAAGCGGGTCCGCGTGTACGGACGTGTGCTGGGAGGCATGGTCCTGCGCCGCCCGGTTCTGGCCCGACGTGCGGGAGATGTCGTCCGGCATTCTGCGACCTCCTCTCAAGATCTCTGTATCTGGAGCTGTCTGGTGTTGTCTGGACCTGTCCGGAGTTACGGTGCGT
This sequence comes from Streptomyces sp. NPDC014623, assembly GCF_043088245.1. Taxonomy (NCBI): domain Bacteria; kingdom Bacillati; phylum Actinomycetota; class Actinomycetes; order Kitasatosporales; family Streptomycetaceae; genus Streptomyces; species Streptomyces sp. NPDC014623. The sequence continues at coordinate 137,480 of NZ_JBIBZU010000001.1, forward strand.
GACGTCGGTGCTGCGGGTGACGGTTCAGTGCGGGGCCGCCGTGGGGAGACCGTACGAGTCGGGCAGAGCGGGTGACTGCGCTGCGGTGACGAATGCCGCCAGCGGGAGTTCCATGCGCACCTCGGTGCCTTTCGCTGCCTTTCCTCTGCCGATGCGGATGCGGGCACCGATCGTCGCCGCCCTCTCGACCATCCCGACAAGGCCGAAGTGGCCGGCTCGCTTGAGGTCGTCGAGCGTCGTACCCGCGGGCAGGCCCTTCCCGTCGTCGTACACCGTGACGCGCAGGACATCACCCTTCACGCCCGCGAGGACGACGAGGTAACTGGGGTCGGCATGACGGCTGGCGTTCTCCATCGCCTCGGACGCGACGGTGAGGAGCTGTCGGGCGACAGGGGCCGGTACCGGTGGGACCGGGGCGTCGCCGAGTCGGCGGAATGTGGCGGTCAGTGCGTGGCTTCGGGAGAAGTCGTCGGCTCGCGCCCTGAGTTCGGAGATCACGTCGATGCCTGCGTCGAGCCCTGACTCCCGCCGCAGGTCGGAGAGCAGTTCACGCGATTCCGCGGCGGCGCGGCGTGCGGACCGTGCGACGAGTTCCGCCTGGTGCCTGACGGTGAGCGGATCCATCCGGCCCGAGGACGCGGCCAGGCCGTCGGCCGCCAACGCCAGTCCGTGCAGGGTCTTCGCGACCGAGTCGTGCATCTCCCGGGCGAGCCGGGTTCGCTCGCTCTCGACCGCTTCGTTCACTGCGAGACGTGCCCGCGTCTCGGTGAGGGCCTGGCTGGCCGTCCCGAAGCGTAGGAGCAGGTTCCGCAGTGTGACACCCACTGCCCCGGCGATCACGCAGAAACCGGGCAGGAGGAGCGCAGTGCCGTCGCTCGCCTCCAGCCTGACATCGGTGGCGTACACACCGGAGACGATCAGGGCCTGGAGGACGGCGAAGGCCGCCGCTCCGCGCCAGCCGTACACGAGTCCCGCCAGCAGTGGAGTACAGACCGTGACGTAGGCGAGAGTGGATTCGGGGGTGGCCGTGACCAGGAGCAGCGCACCGAAAAGCGCGTCGATCCCCAGGAGCCAGGGATGGCGCAGGAAGAGCGGGCCGAAGCGTTCCCAGTCCCGGAACAGGACGTAGGAGCCCATGAAGGTGACGAGGACGGCCGAGCCGATGAGCCAGGTGGCGAGTCCGGGTGCCGTGCGTTCGACGGCGAACGGCGTGGCGATGGCGATCATGGCGAGGCGAAAGCCGAAGACCTGTCGGCACATCGCCTGCAGGGCGTTCACCTGGAGGGCGAACGCCGGGCGTGCACCGGGGTCCGCCATCGCCTGGCGTACCTCACCGTTCAGTCCTGTGTGCGCACTGCCGAGCTGGAAAGACATCTGCCCCGTCACCTCCTCCCGCTTGCCATGCCCATCATCCTCATCTCCCGTCCGTCACGCAGGACATCAGCCCGAGATGAAGCCGAAGTCGACATCGGCCCCGTAGACGAACCCGACCGTCAGGAGGACGAGGGTTCCGGGCAACAGGAACGACGTGACCGCGAAGGTGGCTTTCGGCACCGCTTTGGCGGCCTTGCGCCGGGCGTTCTGGGCATCGGTGCGCCGCATGTCGTTGGCGATCTGGATCAGGGTGTCGACGATGGGTGCGCCCAGTTCCTCGCCCTGCTGGAGCGTCGTCACGAACATGGCCACCTGTTCGGAGTCGTTGCGCCTGCGGAGTTCCTCGAAGGCCTGGCGCCGGCTGACCCCCATGTCCATCTGGCGCAAGGTGATGCGCAGTTCGTCGGCCCAGGGTCCTTCGTACTTCTCGGCGACGCGCTCCAGCGCCTGGCGGAAGCCGAGGCCCGCCGAGACGACGACAGCGAGCACGTCGAGGAAGTCGGGGAGCGTCCGTTCGATGTGGTCCTTGCGGACCCGGATCGCGGACCAGATGCCGACCTCCACCCAGAAGAGGCCGAAGGCGATCAGCAGCAGGGAGAGAAAGAGCTGTCCTCTGACGATGGTGGTGAAGGCTCCGAAGAACCCGAGGGCGCCGTAGACGGCGCGGCGTGCGGCGTAGCGGTCGATGGTGAGGCCGCCGGGGTTGCCCGCCATGTCGATCTGGCGGCGCTTCCTGTTGACGGCCTTCGGCCCCATGAGCCGGAGCACCGCAGGTGCCCAGCGCATGCCCAGCCGGTCGATCCCGGAGCCTACGGCACCGGTCCGGCTGGAGCCGATCTCCAGCGCGATGGCGAGGTCACCGGGGAGTTCGGCATCGGCCCGGTACATCCGGATGCCGGCGATGGCTCCGTACACCGCGAGGCCCACGACGAGTGCGAGCAGCAGATCCATGGCGGCCCTCTCTCAGACGTCGATGCGGGACAGGCGACGGATCACGATGAACCCGATCGCGTACAGGACGAGGGCCACGATCACCGCGGCCTGGCCGATGAAGGCTCCGGTCATACGGTCGAGCGCGCCCGGCATGACCGCGTTCATGAGGAGCATCGCGCCGATGCCGAAACCCGGTACCGCGTAAGCGGTGACCGTCACCTGTGACAGCTGGGTCTTGACCTCGCGCCGGGTCTCCTTGCGCTCCTCCAGGGTCTCGGTGAGGTTGCGCAGGGAGCTGACGACCGTACCGCCGGCACGGTTGGACAGGACGAGGGTCGTCACGAGGACGACGAGTTCCCGGGACGGCAGGCGTTCGGTGAGCTCGCTCAGCGCGTCGTCGAGGGACTCTCCCACGGAGAGGCGACGGGCGACCCGGGCGAGTTCCTCGCCCGCCGGGTTCTCCAGTTCCTCCGCCGCCATACCGATCGCCGTACGCAGGGCGAGACCCGCCTGGGTGGCGTTGGCGAGGATGCGGGAGAGTTCGGGGAGCTGGTTGATGAACCGGTCGGTGCGCTTGGTGCGCTGCCATTCGAGGAAGGCGTTCGTGCCCCAGAGGCCGATGAGCGCGGCGACCGGGCCGAAGAAGCTCGCCAGCAGCGACGAGGCGACGATCCACAACCCGGCCATGGCGACGACGGCGTAGACGAAGAACTCGCCCGGGGTGATCTCCAGTCCGGTGGCCGCGAGCTTCAGCTCGATCTTCCGGCCCAGGCCCGTCGAGCGCAGTCGGCGGTCGATCCCCCGGAACCGGCGGTGCCGCCCCTCCTGGGGGATCTGCCCGGTGTGCGAGAGCCTCTCGACGAGGGCTTCGCGGTCGGCCTTCCCGCCGGAGTACGCGTGCAGGCCGACGATGCCCAGGACGCAGCACAGCATCGTCGCGCCGACGGTGAGCAGGGGGAGATTGGTCATGGGGCGGTACCTACTTGGCCTCTCGGGTGGCGAGCTGTTCGTCGGACGAGGCGACTCCGAAGGCCTGCGGGACGGGCTGGCTGGCCATGTAGAGGCGCTCGGCGACCTTCCGCGGGAGCGGGAGGTACTGGAACTGTCCGTGGATCCTCCCGTCGGCGGCCATCGGCCGGGCGTTGAAGCGGGCGACGGAGACGATGCGGTAGTTCTCCCGGCCATGGGAGTCGAGCACCGCGATCTCGGTCACCTTGCGGCCGCCGTCGGCGAACCGGGTGAGCTGGACGATGACGTCCACGGCGCTGTTGATCTGGTCGTGCAGCGCCTCGAACGGGATCTTGATCTCGGACATCGAGGCCAGGGTCTGCAGACGCATCAGCGCGTCCTCGGCACTGTTGGCGTGCACCGTGGCCAGCGATCCGTCGTGACCGGTGGACATCGCCTGGAGCATGTCGAGGGACTCGCCGCCCCGGACCTCACCCACGACGATCCGGTCGGGGCGCATACGCAGGGAGTTGCGGACCAGGTCGCGGATGGTGATCCGGCCCTTGCCCTCCACGTTCGCCGGGCGCGACTCCAGCCGGATCACATGGTTCTGCTGGAGCTGGAGTTCGGCGGAGTCCTCGATGGTGACGATGCGTTCGTTGCCCGGGATGAGGCCCGACAGCGCGTTCAGCAAGGTGGTCTTGCCCGTGCCGGTGGCCCCGGAGACGATCACGTTGAACTTCGCCTGGATCAGGCCGGAGAGCAGGATCAGCATCTGTTCGTCCAGGGAGCCGAAGCCGATCATCTCCTGGAGGGTGAAGGCACGCGGGAACCGCCGGATGGTGAGCGTGGCACCGGTGAGTGAGAGCGGCGGGATGATCACGTTGACGCGCTCGCCGCTGGGGAGGCGGGCGTCGACCATCGGGTTGGCCTCGTCGACCCGGCGGTTGACGGTCGAGACGATCCGCTCGATCGTCTGCATGAGCTGCTCGTGCGAACCGAACCGCATAGGGAGCTGTTCGACCTTGCCACCGCGTTCGACGAAGATCTGGTCGGGACCGTTGACCATGATCTCGGTGATGGAGGCGTCTTCCAGGAGCGGTTCGAGAATGCCGAGTCCCAGGGCCTCGTCGACGACCCGGCGGATGAGCTGCGAGCGTTCGACCGTCGAGAGGACCGGTCCTTCGCGGCTGATGATGTGGCCGAGTACACGCTCCAGCCGGGCCCGCCGGTCCGCGGCCGCGAGCGAGGACATCTCCGCGAGGTCGATCTCCTCGAGCAGCTTGGCCCGGTAGGTGGCGACCAGGTAGCCGTCCTCCCGCCCTCCGGGATGCTCCTCGGGGGCGGTGATGCGTGCCCGCAGGCTCATTTCCGTAACTCCTCGGTCTGTCGTCCGGTCGGTGCCGAAACCGTTTCCGGGCGCCCTGTGCGGTTCGCTCGGGAGTGCCGTCACCGGCGATTCTGTTCAGTCGCGGGGCATCGTGGAGCTTCGCTCCGCCCAGCCGAAGGCGTCCTCCAGGCCCGGAATGACCGAGGGGACCTTGACCCTGGCCGTGTACGTGACCTCGTCGGCGCCCCAGCTCGGGGTGAAAGTGGACTCGTCGGCGAGCCAGCCGCTGATGGCCCGGCGTCCCGCGTCCTCCGGGGTGCTCTCGGGCCGGTCGTGACCGGCCGTACGGGCTGCGGCCCTGGCGGCGGTGCCCGCCTGGTTGGCCGCGTACGCAGCCACGCCGAGCTGGATCGCGCAGAGGCCGACGATGAGCAGGAGGGGGATGAAACCCATGTACTCGATGGCCACCTGTCCGCGTTCGCGGCGTGCTGCCTGCGGGTTCGGCTTCATCGCTCATCCCTCCTTCACCGAGGCGGCGTCGCCGGTGACCGTCATCGGGAAGTCGAGTACTCCGGGTACGAGGACGGGTACTTCGAGAGCGACCTCGGCCCTGTAAAGACCCCGGTCCGTGGAGCAGCGCACCGCTGCCGCCGAGGCCCAGGCTGCGGGCAGGTCCTCCTTCGCGGCCCGGTCGCAGGCCGCTTCCTGGTTCCCCCGCGCCCCGGTGCCCGCCCGTGCGGCCACGTCCGCGGCGTTGCCCGCCAGGCTGAAGGTGTAGCCGATCAGCGCGCACTGCCACAGAGCGACGAGCAGCAGGATGATGAGCGGGGTGACGCCCACGAATTCGACCGCGGTCTGTCCGCGGTCGCGCTCACAGGGGCCGAGGCGCCCGCGCCTCGCCCGTATGCCCGGGCGTTCTCCGTCGTCGGGTTTCATCGGTCAGCCTGCCCCCTCGGTCGTCCTGCGGCCCGGGCAGCGCCGTCGTGCCACCGGCGTGAACGCCCGATCGAACCCCGGTCGTTTCGGAACCTGCCACTGCCTTCGGCGCCCGCGGGGGCCTTCACCAGGCCCAGTTCACCGGCCAGTGCCCACAGTGCCTGCTTGACGGCACTCTTTGCGTCGAGTTCGTGCATCCGTCCCGCGTCGACGACACCCTGCAGTTCCTTGAAGTTCGCGGGGACGGCCGTGCCCGCCATCCGGGTCCCGGTGATCTTCTGGATGAGGGGCGGCTGGATCTCGGTGTTGCGGGTGAAGCGGTTGACCACCGTGACCGTCTCCTCGGCCTTGCGGATCTGGAGCCGGTCCCACATCCGTACGATGCGCTTGGCGCCGCGCACCGCCACCACGTCCGGTGTCGTGACCAGCAGGGCGATGTCCGCCATCTCGATCGCCGCGGCATTGGCGCCGTGCATCTGGCTTCCGCAGTCGATGACCACCACCTCGTAGCGCGAACGCAGCGCGCTCACGATCTGACGGGCCGAGCGGTCGCTGACCTCCTCACCGCGTTCGCCTTCGCCGGGTGCCAGCAGGAGGGCCATTCCGGTGGAATGGGAGAAGACGGCGTCGGACAGGACACGAGGCGATATGTCGGAGATCGCGGCGAGGTCGACGATGGAGCGCCGGAACTGGACATCGAGGTACGAGGCGATGTCACCGGCCTGCAGGTCGAGGTCGACCAGCGCGACGGTGTTGCCCGAGGTCTGGGCGGCCAGAGCGATCTGCACCGCGGCCACGGTGGCACCGACGCCGCCCTTGGCCCCGGTGACGGTCACGACCGTGCCGCCCGGGCCGGTGAAGACATCGCCGCCCGCACCGAGGTGGCGCCTCACGCCGACGGACCACTGGGCGGCCGCCTGGACCCGGTTCGCCAGTTCCTCGTAACTCAGTGGGAGCGTGATCAGCCCCCGCGCACCGGAGTCCATGGCGGCGGAGAAGAGTCCGGCGCTCGCGTCCGTGGTGATCAGCACGACACCCACGGCGGGAAAGCGCAACGAGACCTCCCGGATCAGCTCCAGAGCCGGAACCGGGCCGATCCGCTCATGGACCAGTACGACCTCGGGCAGCTCGTCGAGGGACTCGCCCGCGAGGCGGGCGAGCATGTCGATGAGCTGCGTGGAGTCACCGACGGGGGCCGCGGGCTCCGCGTCGGGGAGCTGACTGAGCAGCGTGGTGACGGACCTGGCTGCGTCCCCGTCACCTACCGCCGGGAGGATCCTGGTGGTCATCCCATCCTCACTTGTCCTTGTCGAGCGTGTAGGTCCGGTCTCCCGGACGGATCGTGCCGTCGCTGCCGGACGCGATGAGCGCCAGCCGCACGTGCTCCGCGAACGACTCGGCGTAGGCGATGCGCTGGGTGTCGAGTGTGTTGAGCGCGAAGGTGATCGGTACGGCCTCGGTCGCCTGGTTCGCCCTGTTGTCGTTGTCCGGCTCCAGCGCCGTGAGTTTGCCTACCTCCAGTACCCGGGCGTTGGAGACGATGACCTTGGACTGCGGTGGCTCACCGTCGTTCTCGCCGGCGAACGTGGCGTAGACGTTGACCGTCGCACCGGGAGTGATCTTGCCCGCGACGCCCGTCGCGGCGTCGATGAGAATGGCGATCTCCTGTTCACCGGGCCGTAGGGCCGGGCGCTTCTCCATCATGTCGGACTGGAGCAGCGAGCCCTTGCGCAGCTGGGTGACCGCGATTTTCCCGTCGACCTCGGAGAGGTCGGTGACCGCGTTGGCGGAGAGCCACCGCTTGGGCATCGAGATCTTCTCGAAGTGCTTGCCGGCGAGCGGGGTGTAGGGCGCCACGTCGCTCTTCACCTGATACGCCGTGACCTCGGGCCCGACCTTCGAGTTGACGTCGCCGATCACCGAGAGCACCCCGGCGAACGCGCCGAAGGCGCACAGGACCGACAGGATCAGGAGTATCACGCCGCGGCGCTGGCGGGAGTTCATGGGCCGGACAACCTCGTTCGAATCGGATGCGTGGGGCAGCGGACAAGAGGGGTGCGTGGTGTCCGAGGACGGGCACGGAGACGTCAGGAGCTCGGTGGCGCGGGCGCTCCATGGCTCAGGACACCGGCGGAGTGCATTCGGTTCTCGGAGAGGGCCAGCGGGGAGGAGCAGAAGCCGCAGCGGTCACCGATGAGCTCCATCCCGCACCAGTGGCAGTTCTCCCGCCGTACGGAGGAGACAAGCTGGTAGACCACCGAGATGTCCGGAAGGAAGGAGGCGAATTCCACCAGCTTCCCGGTCCCCCACCACCGTGCCGAACCCGAAGGCAGTGCACACTCCTCAACGGCCTGCACCTTCCAGGCGGGGGCGAGGGTCTGCTGGACCCATTCAGAGGTCATCTGCCCCCTGGCGTACAGCAGATGCGTCGGGAAGTCGGGTCCGCCCGGAGGTTCCACGGCCGGTCCGATCCTGGTCAGTTGCGGGTCGGGCCCGGCGAGTACCGCGAACTGCGATCCGGGCAGCCAGGACTTGGCGTGCGTCTTGAGGCTGACCGGCACCCGGTCGAACCTGGTCACCGAGTTCAGCAGCGCTCCGGCATGGATGTAGTGGGCGAGCAACCGCACCGCCGACGCGACCACACCCGGACTGAAGTCACAGATCGACAGCTGACGCATCTGGCGCACCAGCACGGCCACGCCCAGCGGCGGCAGGTCCACCTTGAGCAGAGCGATGCGATCGCTCTCCAGAACGGAACGGATGGAGTGCAGCCTGCGCTCGTGGGCGAGGCTGATGCCCGTCGGGTAGACCGCCACCACATGCCCGTGCTGCTCGAGGAGCAGGTGCATGTCACCGATCGCGAGGTCGAGGGTCTGAGCCTCGGGCGCCTGCAACAGCGCCGCCGTGGGCGTCTGCTGATCGGTCGGCGGTAGCACCAGATCAGCACTGGTCACTGCTATTGCGGTCGGCACGCTCTTCCCCGTTCGGCTCCGGCCGTCGTCAGGGGATGACTCCGGCCGCAATCGCTCCTGCTCCGTGCTTCTTCCCCTGCACTTTAGCCACGTCATACCAGGCAGAGAACAGATATTGGAAGCCAGGACGAAGACGTGCGGCACAGATGTCCGCAACACCTCCGTGCGAAATCGGACGAAGGACTGAGAGGTTAACTCCTGTACCACTGCACACAGTTACCCCGCCTCCCAGGTTTCGAATCCGCGGTAATTCATCCTCCCACGTCAGAACGGCCGTCGGCCGTTTCTGCCGGGCCCCCCGGAATTCACTCCGTCACCGTCCGAGGGGCGGACCCCGACCCCGGCCCGGGTCACCCGTGTGAGTGCACCTTTGACCACTCGGAAACGGTCACCCGTAGGTGAACCCAGCCCTGCCCGCCCACCGCGACCGCTCCGCCGCACACATCCGGACCACCAGAGGTCTTGACAACTCGATTGGTCTGGACCAGTTTTGTCGGCCAACGGTGGCCACCGTTCCCGCCAGCACCCCCAACTCCCCCACCGGAGGCAGCAAGTGGAACGCTCCCCAGGCAGCACCAGGCACAGAAGACGCCGGGTCCGGCCGCTCCTCGGCGGGGCCGTCGCCGGCGTCGCGGCCGGGGCGCTGGCCGTCACCGGGCTCGTGGGTACCGCGCAGGCGGCTGACGTCAACGTGGCCAGGAACGCCGGGTTCGAGTCCGGGCTCGCCAACTGGACCTGTTCCGGCGGCAGCGGCGTGACGGTCTCCTCCCCCGTGCACGGCGGCACCTCCGCGCTCAAGGCCACCCCGGCCGGGCAGGACAACGCCAGGTGCACGCAGACCGTGGCCGTGAAGCCCGGCTCCACCTACACGCTGAGCTCCTGGGTGCAGGGCGGCTACGCCTACCTCGGGGCGAGCGGCACCGGTACGACCGACGTCTCCACCTGGTCGCCCGGCTCCAGCGGCTGGACCCAGCTGCGGACCAGCTTCACCACCGGCCCCTCCACCACCTCGGTGACCGTCTACACCCACGGCTGGTACGGACAGGCCGCTTACGTCGCGGACGACATCCAGGTGACCGGGCCGGACGGCGGTGGCGGCACCGATCCGGAGCCCGGCGTCCCCGGGGCCCCCGCCGGACTGACCGTCGGTACGGTCACCACTTCCTCCGTCGCCCTCACCTGGAACACGGTCTCCGGTGCCACCGGTTACACCGTCTACCGGAACGGCGCCAGGGCGGCCACCTCCACCGGCACGTCCGCGACGGTGACCGGCCTGGCCGCCGACACCGCGTACCAGTTCTCCGTCAGCGCCACCAACAGTGCCGGCGAGTCCGTGAAGTCGGCGACCGTGAGCGCCCGCACGGCGAAGACCACCGGTCCGGGCGGCCCGACGACGCCGGTACCCAAGCACGCGGTGACCGGTTACTGGCAGAACTTCAACAACGGCGCCGCCGTCCAGAAGCTCAGCGACGTCCCCGCGCACTACGACATCATCGCCGTCTCCTTCGCGGACGCCACGGCCACGCCCGGTGCCGTCACCTTCAACCTGGACTCCGCGGGGCTGAACGGCTACACCGTCGACCGGTTCAAGGCCGACATCAAGGCCAAGCAGGCCGCCGGCAAGAGCGTCATCATCTCCGTGGGCGGCGAGAAGGGGACCGTCGCCGTCAACAGCGACGCCTCCGCGACCGCGTTCGCCGACTCGGTGTACGCGCTCATCCAGGAGTACGGCTTCAACGGTGTCGACATCGACCTCGAGAACGGCCTCAACTCCACCTACATGACGAAGGCGCTGCGCTCCCTGTCGTCGAAGGCGGGCTCCGGCCTCGTCATCACGATGGCGCCGCAGACGATCGACATGCAGTCGACCTCCGGGGAGTACTTCAGGACGGCGCTCAACATCAAGGACATCCTGACCGTCGTCAACATGCAGTACTACAACAGCGGCTCGATGCTGGGCTGCGACGGCAAGGTCTACTCGCAGGGCTCGGTGGACTTCCTCACGGCGCTCGCCTGCATCCAGCTGGAGGGCGGTCTCGCCCCCTCCCAGGTGGGCCTCGGCGTCCCCGCCTCCACCCGTGGCGCCGGCAGCGGTTACGTCGCCCCGTCCGTCGTGAACGCGGCCCTGGACTGCCTGACCAGGGGCACGAACTGCGGAACCTTCAAGCCCTCCAGGACCTATCCGGACCTGCGCGGCGCGATGACCTGGTCCACGAACTGGGACGCCACCGCGGGCAACACCTGGTCCGCAGCGGTCGGCCCGCACGTCCACGGGCTGCCGTAACACGCGGTCCCGTCGGGGACAACGGTCCAGCAGCGCCGCCGCTCCCCCGGCGGCGCTGCTGCGCCCTCCCCCGGCTCCGTACGCCGTCGTCACCAGGGCAGGTCGACCACCTGCTTGACGCACAGGACGACGAAGAGCAGGCCCGCCGCGCCCAGCATCCCGTTGCTCAGCCAGCCGTTGCGCCATTCCCTCGGCGTGCGGGAGGAGTTGAGCAGCCACAGCAGGGTCAGGGCCAGGAACGGCATGAAGAAGGCGCCCAGGACCCCGTAGCCGATGACGAGCCCGAAGGGCTCGTCCAGCCACAGCAGCGTCATCGGCGGGAAGGTCAGCCAGAGCAGGTACGCGCGGAACGGAACGGACCGCTCCTGCCGGCGGACCGTCTCGCTGTCCGCCTTCTCGGCGCCCGCGCCGCCCCGGGCGGCCCGGATCCGCTCCACGAAGTCGGCGAACATCAGGCTCACGCCGTGCCACACACCGATGAGCGACGAGAACGAAGCCGCGAAGAAGCCGACCAGGAACAGCTTCGCGGTGCCTGCCCCGAAGCGGTCCTCCAGGATCCCGCCGAGGTCGATCAGCCCCTGGTCCCCCTTCGTCAGGGCGATCTGCGAGGAGTGCAGCAGCTCCGCTCCGACGATGAGCATCGCCACGACGAAGATGCCGGTCGTGATGTAGGCGACCCGGTTGTCGATCCGCATCACCTTCATCCAGGAGGCGCCGGACCATCCCTTGGCGTTCACCCAGTACCCGTACGCCGCCATGGTGATCGTGCCGCCGACGCCGCCGATCAGCCCGAGCGTGTAGACCAGCGAGCCGTCCGGGAGCACCGGGAGCAGCCCCGCGAAGGAGGCTCCGACGTCCGGCGACACCCGGATCGCGACGTAGACCACCACGATGAACATCACGCCGATCAGGACCGTCATGGCCTTCTCGAACACGGCGTACTGGTTGAACCAGACGAAGACCAGGCCGACCAGCCCGGTGATGACCGCCCAGGTCTTCAGCCCCGGCCCGTCGGGGAACAGCGCCACGATGGGCAGGGCGCTGGAGGACATCGCCGTGGCGCCGTACACGAAGCCCCAGATGACCACGTACACCGCGAAGTAGACCGTGGTCCAGCTGCCGAGGGTGCGCCAGCCCTCGAAGAGGGTGCGGCCCGTCGCGAGGTGCCAGCGGCCCACGGCTTCCGCGAGGGAGATCTTGACGAGGCAGCCGATCACGGCCGCCCACATGAGGGTGTAGCCGAATTTGCTGCCCGCGATGAGTGTGGCGACCAGGTCGCCGGCTCCGACGCCGGTGGCCGCGACGACGATGCCGGGCCCGATGTAACGCCAGCTGGATTTGCGCGGCCGGGAGCCCCGCTCCCCCGCCTCTGTGATCTCGCTTGTCTCCGCCATGTCGATCAACGAAGCGCATGGCGCCGTTTCGCACAAGGGGGCGCGGCACACCGTCTCCCGGCAAACAGGACGCCGGGCACCGGACGGGGGCCCGGCACGCGCGTGAGAGCAGATCCGGCACCGTCCGGACCGGGCCGGAACAGGCTGGAGCGTGCCTGGTCCGGTCCGGTCCGGTCCGGTCAGCCGGCCTGTTCCGGGCGAAAGGTGCTAGATCACCAGGCTCAGCGCCGCCGCGACCACGAAGCCGGCGACCGAGAGGACCGTTTCCAGGACGGTCCAGGTCTTCAGGGTGTCGCGCTCGGAGATGCCGAAGTACTTCGAGACCATCCAGAATCCGCCGTCGTTGACGTGCGAGGCGAAGATGGAGCCCGCCGAGATCGCCATGATGATCAGCGCGAGGTGGGCCTGTGACATGTCCTGGCCCTCGACGAGCGGGACGACGATGCCGGCGGTGGTGACGATCGCGACCGTCGCCGAGCCCTGCGCGACCCGCAGGACGACGGAGATCAGCCAGGCGAGCAGGATGACCGGCAGGCCCACGTCGTTGAAGGTGTCGGCCAGCGCGTCCGCGATTCCGCTTCCCTTCAGCACGGCTCCGAAGATCCCGCCCGCACCGACGACCAGCAGGATGTTGCCGACGGGCTTCAGCGAGGCCGTGGAGACCGACTCGAGGGACTTGCGGGACCAGCCGCGCCGGATGCCCAGCAGGTAGTAGGCGAGGAACAGGGCGATCGTCAGCGCGACGAAGGGGTTGCCGAAGAACTCGATGACGGAGCGCAGGGTGGACGGGTCCAGCGCGATGGAGGAGAACGTCGCGGCCAGGATGAGGATCAGCGGGGTGCCGATGATCGCGAGGACGGTACCGAGCGCGACGGGCTGCTCGTGCGGGGTGACACCGGCGGCGCGCTGTTCGGCGACGACCGCCGCCTTGGACTCCTCGGCCGCCTCGACCATGTCCTGCGGTACGTCGACGAAGACGCGCTTGCCGATCCAGGCGGCGTAGCCCCAGGCGGCGAGGACGGACGGGATTCCGACGACGACACCCATCAGGATGACCCAGCCGAGGGAGACGTTGAAGAGGCCCGCGGCGGCGACCGGTCCGGGGTGCGGCGGCAGGAACGCGTGGGTCATCGAGAGGCCCGCCAGCAGCGGCATCGCGTACAGGACCACCGACTTGCCGGAGCGCTTGGCGGCGGCGTACACGATCGGCGCGAGGACGAAGATGCCGACGTCGAAGAAGACCGGGATGCCGAAGATGAGGCCGGTGAGGCCCATGGCGAGCGGGGCGCGCTTCTCGCCGAAGAGGTTCAGCAGGCGGGCGCTCAGCACCTCCGCCCCGCCGGACACCTCCAGGATCGCGCCCAGCATCGTGCCGAGGCCGATGATGATCGCGACGTGCCCGAGGATGCCGCCCATGCCGGACTCGATGACGGAGACGGCGGCCGACTTCTGGACGGTTCCGAAGAGTTCGGTGACGGAGAGACCGGCACCCAGGCCGACGGCTATGGACACGGCGAGCAGCGCGACGAACGGCTGCAGCCTGACCTTGATGATCAGGAAGAGCAGGAGGGCGATCCCGAGGGCGGCGATGGTCAGCAGACCGGGCGTTCCGCCGATCAGGAGGAGCAGTCCACCGGTGTGGGGTGGCGCCTCGGGGGCGGGGGCGGCGGCGAGCAGCATGAGCGGTCAACTCCGTTGGTGACGGGGCCCTTCGGGCAGAGGGGGGTGGCACGGCGCCCAGGGGGAGGGGCGGGCGCCGTGCCGTGCTGCGGGGGTGCGACGGGGCCGGGCGGTTCAGCCGGCCGGTGGTGCGGAGGGGCCGGGGATCAGCCGAGGACCGCGAGGGCGTCGATCTCGATGAGGAGCCCCTTGGGCAGGCCGACGTACACCGTCGTACGTGCGGAGGCGGGGGCCTCGAGTCCCTGCTCCTCGAAGTACTCGTTGTAGATGGCGTTCATCTCGGCGAAGTGGTCGACGTCCGTGAGGTAGACGCGCATCATCATCACGTCGTCCCAGCTCGCGCCGCCCTCCTCCAGGATCGCCTTGACGTTGGCGAAGGTCTGCAGGGTCTGCTCGCGCAGCGTCGGGCCGGCCGGGGTGGGGGCCTGGCCCTCGACGGCGGGCAGGAAGCCGACCTGACCGGCGACCTGGAGGATGTTCCCCTTCTTCACGCCGTGCGAGAACTTGGCGGGCGGAGCGGTGTGGGTGCCGGGGGTGAGGGCGGTCTTCTCGGTCATGGCGGTTCAGGCTTTCTTGGTGGGGGTGGTGCCGGAGTACTCCCGGCTGATGGTGTCCGCGGTGCGGCGCACCAGCGGGAGCAGGGTGAGGAGTTCCTCGGCCGTGACGACCACGTTCGGTGCGGACACCGACATGGCGGCGACGACCCGCCCGTCCGCGCCCCGGATGGGGGCGCCGACGCAGTTGATGGACTCCTCGTGGCCGCCGAGGTCGGTGGCCCAGCCCTGTTCGCGCACGACGGCGAGTTCCTTGAGGAAGGCACCGGCGTTCGGGAGCGAACGGGACGTGTACATGGGGTAGTCGAGCCGTTCGGCGATCGCGCGCCGTTCGGGCTCGGCGAGGTCGGCGAGGAGCAGCTTGGCGACCGCGGCGACGGTGATCGCGACGGGCTTGCCGATCCGTGAGTACATCCGCACGGGGTAGCGGCTCTCGACCTTGTCGATGTAGAGGACCTCGTTCTCCTCGTACACCGCGAGATGGACGGTGTGCCCGCACTGCTCGTTGAGCGCGACCAGGTGGCTGTGGGCGATCTCGCGTACGTCCAGGTTCTCGACGGCTTCCTGCGCGAGCGCGAAGAGCCGTGCGCCGAGGCGGTAGCGCTGGTCCTCCTGGCGGTAGACGAGTCCGTGCTCGTGGAGGGTACGGAGCAGGCGCAGCGCCGTGGACTTGTGGACGCCGAGCCGTGTCGCGACCTGGCCGAGGTCGGCGGGGCCCTGGGCGAGCAGCGGCAGGATGCTCAGCGCGCGGTCGACGGTCTGGCTCATGTGACTCTTACCTCCTCGTTCGCCCCGGCGGCGGCTGTCCAGCCGGGGCCGAGACGAAGTGTGCCCCAGGCCTCGTCGTCGAGGGCGGCGAGCCGGTCGGCGTACGCCCGGGGCGGGGGCCCGGTGAGGTCGCCGGGGACGGTGAGGACGGCGGCGGCCATGAGGTGGCCGTGCCGGGCGCGGTCGCGTACGGGCAGGCCGCGCAGGGTGGCGGAGAGGAATCCGGCGGCGAAGGCGTCACCCGCGCCGACGGCGGCGACGACGTCGACGTGGAGGGAGGGGACGGTGGTGACGGTGTCCTCCGCCCCAGGGCCGCTCCCCGTCCTCGAGAAGACCGTGGCACCGTCCGCGCCCCGCTTGACGACCAGGACGTCCGGCTCCGGAAGAACCGCACGGATCGCTTCGGTGCCGCGCACGCCCCATGCCTCTTCCGCCTCGTCCTCCCCGACGAAGACGAGGTCGCAGCGGCGGGCGAGGGCGAGCAGGACCTCCGGTCCGGGGCCGGCCTCGCCGTCGCGCCACAGCCCGGGGCGGTGGTTGACGTCGAAGGAGACCAGCGGGCGGCCGTCGCGGGGGGCGGTGAGGTCGTGCAGGAGCGCCAGGCAGTCGGCGGAGAGCGCGGCGGTGATGCCGGACAGGTGGAGGACGCGCGTGGAGAGGAGGTCCTCGTACGGGACGTTGTCCGGGGACATCGCGGAGGCCGCGGAACCGGCCCGGTAGTACGCCACCTCGTGGGTGCCGGTGGCCCGGTCCGCGGCCGTGCGGAAGTAGATGCCGGTGGGGCGGGCCGGGTCGCGGCGCACGGCGGAGGTGTCGACGCCGTAGCCGGCGATGGTGTCCACGAGGTGGTCGCCGAAGCCGTCGGCTCCGACACGGCCGACCCATTTCGCCCGGTGTCCCGCGGCGGCGAGCGCGCAGGCGACGTTGGACTCGGCGCCGCCGATGCCGCGGCCGAAGGAGGGTACGTCGGCGAGGCGGCCCGGCTGCGAGGGCAGGAACGTCACCATGGACTCACCGAGGCAGACGGCGTCTGCGGTGGCTGTCCTGGCTGCGGATCCGGGCACTCTGGGCTCCTCGTGGTCGGCCGTGGGCGCCGGTGTCCACCATTGACCCGGCATTGGCTCGGATGTTAGACAGCGTTAAGCGATATGCGCAACGACCGTTGCATAGAGTGCAACGGCCGAGTTCCCGAGGAGGATCCCTTGGCCGCCCAGCAGTCCGCCGGACAGTCCCTGGCAGCACTCGCCGGTGAAGTGGTGGACCACCGCTTCAAGGCACTCCCGCCCGACGCGGAGGGGCTGACCGTCGGCGCCCTGGCGGCCGAGCGCCGCAACCTCTTCACCGGCGGCTTCACCACTCCCGTGCTGGCCCTGTCCGCCGAGTCGCTCGAGGCCAACCTCGCCCTGCTCAGGACGTACGCGGAACGGCACGGCCTGGCCTTCGCGCCGCACGGCAAGACGTCGATGTCCCCGCAGCTCTTCGCCCGCCAGCTGGAGTACGGCGCCTGGGGCATCACCGCCGCGGTCCCGCACCAGGCCCGGGTGTACCGCGCCCACGGTATCCGGCGGATCTTCCTGGCCAACGAACTCGTCGACGCGGTGGCGCTGCGCTGGCTGGCCGGCGAGCTGGACGCCGACCCGGACTTCACGTTCGCCTGCTACGTGGACTCCGTGCGTGGTGTCGAGCTGATGGACGGGGCCCTGCGCGCCGCGGGTGCCGTGCGCCCCGTCGACGTCGTGGTCGAGCTGGGAGCCGGCCGGGGCGCCCGCACCGGTGTGCGCACGGAGGCCGGCTGCGCGGCGGTCGCCGACGCGGTGGCCGCCGCGTCCACCCTGCGCCTGGTGGGCGTCGCCGGATACGAGGGCGAGGTGCCGGACGCCACCCCCGAGCGGGTGCGGGAGTGGCTGCGCCGGCTCGTCGCGCTGGCCGCGGACTTCGACGCCGCCGGCCGTTTCACCGCGCTGGCGGACGGCGAGGAGATCCTCGTCAGCGCGGGAGGCAGCGCGTGGTTCGACGCCGTCGCCGATGTCTTCGCCGAGATCCCCGCACTGAGCCGGCCCGTCCTCAAGCTGCTGCGCTCCGGTGCGTACGTCAGCCATGACGACGGCCACTACCGCCATCTCACCCCCTTCAACCGCATCCCCGAGGAGGGCGCGCTGCAGCCCGCCTTCCGCCTCTGGGCCCAGGTCGTCTCCCGCCCCACCCCCGAGCAGGCGTTCGTCAACGCCGGCAAGCGCGACGCGGCCTACGACCTGGACCTCCCGGAGGCACAGGTCGTCCGCTCCGCACGCGACGGATCCGTGCGGCCGGCCACCGGCGTCACCGTCAGCGGACTGTCCGACCAGCACGGCTGGGTGCGCACCGAGGCGGGCGCCGAGCTGGAGGTCGGCGACTGGATCGGGATGGGCCTCTCGCACCCCTGCACCTCCTTCGACAAGTGGCAGCTGATCCCGCTGGTGGAGGCGGACGGCACCGTCACCGACTACATCCGCACCTTCTTCTGATCCCGGCGGAACCACTCCCCCACCCCGAAAGGCGACATCCCATGGACCTGGTCATCCGCGACGCCCGCGTCGTCGACGGCACCGGCGCCCCCTCCTACCGCGCCGACGTAGGCATCACGGACGGCCGGATCACCGAGATCCGCAGCGAGGGCGACGGTCCCCGCCCCACCGCCGCCCGCACCCTGGACGCGGACGGCCTCGCGCTCTCGCCGGGCTTCATCGACATGCACGCGCACAGCGACCTCGCCCTGCTGCGCGACCCCGACCACAGTGCGAAGGCCGCCCAGGGCGTCACCCTGGAGGTCCTCGGCCAGGACGGCCTGTCGTACGCCCCCGCCGACGACCGCACCCTCGCGGAGGTCCGCCGCTCCATCGCCGGCTGGAACGGCGACGGCAGCGACATCGACTTCGACTGGCGCACCGTCGGCGGCTACCTGGACCGTCTCGACCGCAACTTCGGCGGCCAGGGCATCGCCGTCAACGCCGCCTACCTCGTCCCGCAGGGCACCGTCCGGATGCTCGCGGTCGGCTGGGACGACCGCCCCGCCACCGACGCGGAGCTGGACCGCATGAAGGAGCTCGTCGCGCAGGGCATGACGGAGGGCGCGGTCGGCATGTCCTCGGGCCTGACGTACACCCCCGGGATGTACGCGAAGGACGCCGAACTCACCGAGCTGTGCCGGGTGGTGGCGGCGCACGACGGCTACTACTGCCCGCACCACCGCTCCTACGGCGCGGGGGCGCTCGCCGCGTACGAGGAGATGGTGCAGCTCACCCGCGCTGCCGGCTGCGCCCTCCACCTCGCCCACGCCACCATGAACTTCGGCGTGAACAAGGGGAAGGCCCCCGAGCTCCTGACCCTCCTGGACGACGCACTCGCGACCGGAGCGGACATCTCGCTCGACACCTATCCGTACACCCCCGGGTGCACGACCCTCGTGGCGATGCTGCCCAGCTGGGCGAGCGAGGGCGGACCCGAGTCGATCCTGACCCGGCTCGCGGACGGGGCGACGGCGGAACGCATCCGCCACCACATGGAGGTCCTGGGCTCCGACGGCTGCCACGGCGTCCCGATCGAGTGGGACACGATCGAGATCTCCGGCGTCGGCTCACCCGGACTGTCCGGCCACGTCGGCCGTACGGTGGCCGAGTCCGCCCTGCTGCGCGGTGAGGAGCCCTGGGTGACGGCCCGTCGGCTGCTCCTCGAGGACCGGCTGGGCACGACGATCCTCCAGCACGTCGGCCACGAGGAGAACGTCCAGCAGATCATGCGCCACCGGGTGCACACCGGCGGCAGCGACGGCATCCTCCAGGGCGACAAGCCCCACCCCCGCGCGTACGGCACGTTCCCGCAGTACCTCGGCCGGTACGTGCGGGAGCTGGGCATCCTCTCGCTGGAGGAGTGCGTCGCCCACCTCACGTCCCGTCCCGCCGCCCGCCTGCGCCTGCCGGACCGCGGGTACGTCCGCGAGGGCTACCGCGCCGACCTGGTCCTCTTCGATCCGGCCACCGTGGCGGCCGGATCGACCTTCGGCGAACCGCGCACCCTCCCGGTGGGCATCCCGCACGTCCTGATCGACGGCCGCTTCGTGATCGAGGACGGCAGGCGGACCTCCGCCCTGGCCGGCCGGGCGGTGCGGGGCAGCGGCCGGCGCACGGCCTGACCGGCCGCCCGGCGGACCCGCGGCGCCGTGCCGCGGGTCCGGCCGGACGGGCGGGCCGTCGCACGGCACGGGTGGGCCGCGGCCCTCGAACCCCCTGTGTGGTCAGGGGATTCGAGAAACCCCTGAGGTCTCTGCGTAGTGTCGGGGTATGACACTCGACCTCGACGCCTACTTCGCCCGCATCGGCTGGTCCGGGGAGCGCCGTCCCACCGTGGAGGTGCTGCGGTCCGTGCACCGCGCCCACATGCTGGGCATCCCGTTCGAGAATCTGGATCCCGTCCTCGGCAGCGTCCCTTCCCTCGCGCTCCCGGACCTGGAGAAGAAGCTCGTCCGCAGTGAGCGCGGCGGGTACTGCTACGAGCACAACACCCTCCTCGCCGCCGCTCTGAGCCGGCTCGGGTTCCGGGTGACGCTGCTGACGGCGCGGGTGGTGCTGGGCGCGGCGCCCGGTGACGTCCGGCCACGCGTGCACATGGTGATGCAGGTGGACGTCGAGGGCGAGGACGGGGGCGGCCCGACCCGCTGGCTGGCGGACGTCGGCTTCGGCTCGCACGGCGCACTGCTGGAGCCGATCCCCCTGGTGGTGGACGCCGAACTGCTCGACACCCCGCGCCGCCACCGGCTCGTGCACGCCCCGCACGACGGACCGCTGGAGATGTGGGAACTGCAGACGGACAAGGGCGGCTACTGGGAGCCGCAGTACGAATTCACCCTGGAGCCGTTCGAGGCCCCGGACTACGAGGTCATCAACTGGCACAGCGCGACGAATCCGCGCTCGCCGTTCCAGCAGGCGGTGTACGCCCAGCGCACCCTGCCGGGCCTGCACCGGGCCCTGTCCGGACGGACGCTGGTGGAGACCGCCGACGACGGCACGGTCGAGGAGCGGGAGCTGAGCGACTCCGCCGAGGTGCTGCGCGTGCTGGCCGAGGACTTCGGCGTACGCCTCCCCGAGGGGACCGTTCTGCCCGGTTGACCAGGGCGCACCCCCGCCGTCGCCCCGGCGCGGGCGGGGGCGGGGCCGGTTTCCTCCGGGCGCACGCGCTCGGCCGTGCGCCCCCGCGTGGCGCATCTCACCCGGTTCCGCGCCTCACGCCCGCATTCCAAGCCGCGGCGCCGCCCCGACCGGCCGTTCCCACGGTGCGCGGCCGGGGCGGCATGGCGATGGAAGACCCGGCGCGGTGTCGCCCGCCCCCGGAGGGAGCAGCCGGCACGCGACCTGGGCGCGGCGCGCGGAACACGGTCGTAAGCTCGCAGACATGCAGGTCATCCAGTCCACGAAGCTCTCCGGCATCTGTTACGAAATCCGCGGCCCCGTGCTCGAGGAAGCGATGCGGCTCGAAGCCGCAGGTCATCGCATCCTCAAGCTCAACACGGGCAACCCTGCGGCGTTCGGGTTCGAATGCCCGCCGGAGATCCTCGAGGACATCCTGCGCAACCTCTCGGGTGCGCACGGCTACGGCGACGCGAAGGGTCTGCTGTCGGCGCGCCGTGCGGTGATGCAGCACTACCAGACCAAGGGGATCGACCTCGACGTGGAGGACGTCTACCTGGGCAACGGCGTGTCCGAGCTGATCCAGATGTCGATGCAGGCGCTGCTCGACGACGGCGACGAGGTGCTCGTCCCCGCTCCCGACTACCCGCTG
Organism: Streptomyces sp. NPDC014623; assembly: GCF_043088245.1. Classification (NCBI taxonomy): domain Bacteria; kingdom Bacillati; phylum Actinomycetota; class Actinomycetes; order Kitasatosporales; family Streptomycetaceae; genus Streptomyces; species Streptomyces sp. NPDC014623. Next base: position 158,464 of record NZ_JBIBZU010000001.1, read on the forward strand.
TGGACGGCCTCGGTCTCGCTGGCGGGCGGTACGGCCGTCCACTACCGGTGCGACGAGCAGGCCGACTGGATGCCCGACCTCGCCGACATCGAGCGGAAGATCACCGACCGCACCAAGGCGCTCGTGATCATCAACCCGAACAATCCGACCGGCGCGGTCTACGACGACGAGATGCTGCGCGGACTGACGGAGATCGCCCGGCGCCACAACCTGGTCGTCTGCTCCGACGAGATCTACGACCGGATCCTCTACGACGGCGCGACGCACACCCCGACCGCCGCCATCGCCCAGGATCTGATGGTGCTCACCTTCAACGGGCTCTCCAAGAACTACCGGATCGCGGGGTACCGCTCCGGCTGGATGGCGGTCTGCGGACCGAAGGCGCACGCCTCCTCGTACATCGAGGGCCTCACGGTCCTGGCCAACATGCGGCTGTGCGCCAACATGCCGGCGCAGCACGCGGTGGCCACCGCACTCGGCGGACGGCAGTCGATCAACGAGCTGGTGCTGCCGGGCGGACGGATCCTGGAGCAGCGGGACGTGGCGTACGACCTGCTGACACAGATCCCCGGGGTGACCTGTGTGAAGCCGAAGGGCGCGCTGTATCTCTTCCCACGGCTCGACCCCAAGGTCTTCAAGATCAAGGACGACCGGCAGATGGTCCTCGACCTGTTGCGCGCCGAGAAGATCATGGTGGTGCAGGGCACGGGCTTCAACTGGCCGGAACCCGATCACTTCCGGGTGGTCACGCTGCCGCCCGCCAAGGACCTCACCGACGCGGTGACACGCATCGGGAACTTCCTGGACGGTTACAGCCAGCCCTGAGCGGCCAAACCTTCCCGGACTCCACACAACTTTAGAATCAATCCAAGGTAGGATGGCCTTACTGCATCATCAGGAGGCCCTCCATGTACGAGCCGATCCGCACCAAGTCGGTCCACACATCGGCCGACGACGCCGATTTCCCGCACCGCAGCCGCGAGGAGGAGCTGGACATCCAGCTCGCCGGGCATCTCGCGGCCCTGCTCGCCGTCACCGACGAGCTGGGGCTCACCGCGGCGGGTGACCGCATCGCCGAGCAGGTGGGCCGGCTCCGCGCCGCGCCGCCCGCCCGGCACGCGGCCCGCAGCGAGGCGTCCCCGGCCGCTCTGCACCGCCGCGCCCACGCCCTCGCAGGCCGGGCCCTCGTGGTCGCCGCGTCCCGGGCCGACACGGCCGTGGCGATCCTCGCGGCCGAGGCCATGGACGCGCATGCCGCGGCCCTGGCCGCTCCCCCCGCGCCGACCGCCCTGGTCGGCGCCCCCTGACGGCCCCGGTCCACGGGTCGCGAAGACGCGTGGACCGGGTGCCACACACGAGCCGGGTGCGGACCGCACCCGGCTCGGGCGCGTGGACGGCTACGCGGCGGGGCGGACGCGCACCGCGGCCGACGCGGCCGACGCGCTGTGCAGGTCGTCCCCCGCGTACGCGACCGTGTAGACGACCTCGCCCCGGACGGACGCCAGATCGTTGATCCTGAACGTGCCGTCGGCCGCGACCGCCGCCGACGTGAGTGCGTAGGTGCCCTTCCTGTCCGCCCGCTGCACGGAGAGGGTGATGCCCGGGGGCAGCGCCCGGCCCTGGCCGGTCAGGGTTCCGGTGATCTCCAGGCTCCGGTTCTTCGTCGCCTCCGCCGGAGCCGTGAGCGCGATGGCCGTCGGCGCCTTGGCGACCGCGACCCGGAGGGTGACGTCCTCGGCCGGGCGGTGGGTCACGTCCCCCAGGAAGGACAGGGTGTACGTGGCCCCACCGACCAGCGAGGGCACGTCGAGGACCGTGAACGTGCCGTCCGGCTCCACCTCGGCCGCCGCCAGCTTGCGGCCGCCGTTCGCGTCATGGCGTGTCGCGGACACCTTGACCGGCTCCGCCGGAGCCGGGCCGTCGAGCTCGAGCCGGCCCCGGATGCCGAGCGGTTCGCCGACGACCGGGGTGCCCGGGGTGGTGGACGGGGTGCCCGTGAAGCGGGAGTCGTACTGGGCGGCGGGCGGCTGGATCACATGAAGCCAGTAGGCGGAGCCCGAGGCGTTGGTGGTCACCGCGAAGAGGCGGGAGCCGTCCTCGGACCACCCGAGACCGCGCGGGGTGACGCGGGAGCCGTCCAGTTCGCCCTCGAAGGCGAACTCCAGTGCCGTGGTGCCCTCCGCCGGATCCGCCCTCTGGATCAGGAGGTCGGCCGTGGACCCGGTGGCGGTGGCGCCCCGGGCGACGTACTTCCCGTCCCCGCTGAACGCGACGGCCGACGCCCTGGCGCCCTCCGGCAGCGGCTGGTACTGCGCCGGGGCGTCGGACAGGCCGGCGGTGTCCAGCAGCCGGGTGCCGTACGCGGCGTCGGCGACGCCGAGCCTGCTGCCGTCGGCGGACAGCGCCAGGTCCTTGAGGTCGAGCGCGCCCGCGCCCGTGCTGTCGGCGAAGCGGCGCTGGGGCCCCCGTACGAGCGTGTCACCGCTGCTGTCGAAGACGGTCAGATAGGGGTCGGTGCCGCCCGGGCTCAGCGTCTGCCCCAGGGCGAGCACGTCCGGTGCCTTGGGTGAGGTCGCGAAGCCGAGCCGGCCCGCACCCTCCCAGCCGGTGTAGGAGTAGAGGCCGTTCACACTCCTGTACAGGTAGCTCTGACGCTCGTCGCACAGGGTGCTGTGACCGGTCTCGGTGTACCACACCTTGCCGCCCGCGTAGGCGACCTGCCGCCCGCACTGCCCGGATGAGCTGTTCCCGTTGTACGTGGTCTTCGCGTACGTCGCGGTGTCGTACGCGGAGATCCGGTACATCTCGGAGACGTACAGTTTCGAACCGTCGTGCGCGAGCGCCATACCGCCGACGGAGCCGGACGTGCTGGCCAGCTCGGTGACCTTCTGGCCCTGGAAGTTGTAGACGTGCACCGCCGACTTCGTCGACGTGGCCCGGGTGTCGTCACTGATGTAGACCCGTTCGTGCGCGGAGTCCACGACCATGGACGAGAACGACGAGATGGGCAGCTTCGCCACGTCGTCGTCCGCCGCGTGTGCCGCCGGTGCGGCGAGCGCGGTGAGACCCGCGCCGCCGAGCGTGAGCGCGAGGAGTGTCGCGAGACCGCGCTTCCTCTGCCCTGACCTGTTCAACTGATGCCCCCCACGGGATCGCCGGCGCGCCGGTCTCCCCGGGCACCATGGGGACTCATGCAACAGATGTGAAGGCTGCGTGCGCAAAACGTTGGCGATCCATGGACGTTCCCTCCGAAAGCGGAGCGCCGTCCGGCCGGAGGCGGTCTCCTGGGAGGAAGCGGCACCCGGAACCATGAGGGGGCTCCGGGTGCCGTGCCGCGGCGGGCCTCCGGCCCCACGGGTCAGGGCGGATGCCGAAGGGGCCCGGCCGCGGGGACCGGGGGATCAGCCCAGGCGCCGGACCAGCGCGTGGTATTCGTCCCACAGCTCCTTCGGCGTGTGGTCGCCGAAGGTGTCGAGGTGCTCGGGGATCAGCGCGGCCTCCTCTCGCCAGACCTCCTTGTCCACGGTGAGCAGGAAGTCGATTTCGGACTCGGAGAGCTCCAGGCCGTCGGTGTCCAGGGAGCCCTTGGCCGGCAGGATTCCGATCGGGGTCTCGACGCCCTCGGCCCTGCCCTCCAGCCGCTCGACGATCCACTTGAGGACACGGCTGTTCTCGCCGAAGCCGGGCCAGACGAACTTGCCCGCCTCGTCCTTGCGGAACCAGTTCACGTAGTAGATCTTCGGGAGCTTCGACTGGTCCGCCTTGCCGGCGCCGACCTCGACCCAGTGCTTCATGTAGTCGCCCATGTTGTAGCCGCAGAACGGCAGCATGGCGAACGGGTCGCGGCGCAGCTCGCCGACCTTGCCCTCGGCGGCGGCGGTCTTCTCGGAGGCGACGTTGGCCCCGAGGAAGACACCGTGCTGCCAGGTGAAGGACTCGGTGACCAGCGGTACCGCGGAGGCGCGGCGGCCGCCGAAGAGGATCGCCGAGATCGGCACGCCCTTCGGGTCCTCCCACTCCGGCGCGATGGTCGGGCACTGCCCGGCCGGGACGGTGAAGCGGGCGTTGGGGTGGGCGGCGGGTGTGCCGGACCCGGGGGTCCAGTCGTTGCCCTTCCAGTCCGTGAGGTGGGCCGGGAGCTCTTCGGTCATGCCCTCCCACCACACGTCGCCGTCGTCGGTGAGCGCGACGTTGGTGAAGACGGAGTTGCCCCACATGGTCTTCATGGCGTTGGCGTTGGTGTGCTCGCCGGTGCCGGGCGCGACGCCGAAGAAGCCGGCCTCCGGGTTGATCGCGTACAGCTGGCCGTCCTCGCCGAACCGCATCCAGGCGATGTCGTCGCCGATGGTCTCGACGGTCCAGCCGGGGATCGTGGGCTCCAGCATGGCGAGGTTGGTCTTGCCGCAAGCGCTGGGGAAGGCGGCCGCGATGTACCTGGGGGCCTCCGCCTCACCGCTCGGCGGGGTGAGCTTGAGGATCAGCATGTGCTCGGCGAGCCAGCCCTCGTCCCGGGCCATGACGGAGGCGATGCGCAGCGCGTAGCACTTCTTGCCGAGCAGGGCGTTGCCGCCGTAGCCGGAGCCGTAGGACCAGATCTCGCGGTCCTCGGGGAAGTGCGAGATGTACTTGGTGGAGTTGCAGGGCCACGGGACGTCCTGCTCGCCCTCGGCCAGGGGCGCGCCCAGGGTGTGGACGGCCTTGACGAAGAAACCGTCGGTGCCGAGCTCGTCCAGGACCGCCTGGCCCATGCGCGTCATCGTGCGCATCGAAACGGCGACGTACGCGGAGTCGGTGATCTCGACACCGATCGCGGAGAGCGGCGAGCCGAGGGGGCCCATGCAGAACGGGACGACGTACATCGTGCGACCGCGCATGGAGCCGCGGAAGACGCCCTTCTCCCCCGTGAAGATCTCCCGCATCTCGGCGGGGGCCTTCCAGTGGTTGGTCGGGCCCGCGTCCTCCTCCTTCTCGGAGCAGATGAAGGTGCGGTCCTCGACGCGGGCGACATCGCTCGGGTCGGAGGCGGCGTAGTACGAGTTGGGGCGCTTGACCGGGTCGAGCGCGGTGAAGGTGCCCTTGGCGACGAGCTCCCCGCACAGGCGCTCGTACTCGGCCTCGGAGCCGTCGCACCAGACCACGCGGTCCGGCTGGGTGAGGGCGGCGATCTCGTCCACCCAGGAGACGAGCTCCTGGTGACGAGTGGGAACAGTGAGGGGAGCCGCGATGTCTCGCGCCACGATCGCTCCTAGTCGAGAGGGTGTGTTGTCAGGCCCCGTGGGGGCTGCGACCCGGATGCTGACCCCTTCGAATTCCCCTGGCGCTCATCCGGTGCCGACCGCACTCATTTGATCATCCGGCCAACCCGCCCATATGTCCAGAGGACCTCACACGTGAGCATCACCACTCGGGTCGGTTACCTACGGAAGCGTAGGTAACATGCCGATATGACTTCTGCCGCCTCCGGACCCGTCGAACTCACGGACCCCGTTCCGGTCAAACCGCGGATGCGCGGCTGGCTGCACGCCGGGATGTTCCCCGCGGTGGTCATCGCCGGAATCGTCCTGATCGCCACGGCGGACACCACGCGTGCGCGGGTCGCCTGTGCCGTCTACGTCCTCAGCGCCTGTCTGCTGTTCGGGGTGAGCGGTGTCTACCACCGGGGCACCTGGGGCCCGCGCGGCGAGGCGGTGCTGCGCAGGCTCGACCACGCCAACATCTTCCTGATCATCGCGGGCACCTACACGCCGCTGACCCTCCTGCTGCTGCCCGAGTCCACCAGCCGGCCACTGCTGTGGGCCATCTGGGGGGCGGCCGCGGCCGGTATCGCCTTCCGCGTGTTCTGGGTCGGTGCCCCGCGCTGGCTCTACACCCCGTGCTACATCGCCATGGGCTGGGCCGCGGTGTTCTTCCTGCCGGACTTCATGCGCGCCGGCGGCGTCGCGGTGCTGGTCCTGGTCGTCGTCGGCGGGCTGCTCTACAGCGCGGGAGGCATCATCTACGGGCTCAAGCGCCCGAACCCGTCACCGCGCTGGTTCGGCTTCCACGAGGTCTTCCACTCACTGACGCTGGCGGCGTTCATCGCGCACTACGTCGGCATCTCCCTGGTCGCCTCCCGGCACTGACCCTCCCCTACGGCGACGGGCCCGGCGGCGGCCGGGCCCGTCGCCGTCCCCGTCAGCCGCCCAGCTTCCCGGCCAGCTCCTCCGCGTCCGTGGTCGGCGCGTCGCACACGAAGTGCCGGCAGACGTACGCGGTCGGCTCGCCGCCCAGCGCCGGCCGGTCCACCAGGAGCGGGAACTCGGTACCCGCGTCCGGCCCCTCGCCCGCCGCGACGACCGCGCCGGGCGCCCGCCCCAGCAGTGCCGTCCGGTGCAGCTCCCCGGCGACCGGCCCGGCCACCGCGACCTCGCGCGGACCGTCGAGCAGCGCCTCGGCGACCGCCAGGCCCCAGCCGATGAACCGGGGCGCCTTCGGGCCCAGCGCCCCGACGATCCCGAGGGCGCCCTCGGCCGCCGTGCGGTGCGCCTCGGATCCGGTGTGCGCGGCGTACGAGAGCAGTGCGCCCGCGGCGGCGGTCCAGCCTGCCGGGGTGGCGCTGTCGGTGGGGTCCTGGGGGCGCCTGATCAGCTGCTCCGCGTCGTCGGCGGTGTCGAACAGCTGGCCGTGCCCATCGGTGAAGCGCTCCAGCACGATGTCCAGCAGGAAGCCCGCGAACTCCAGCCAGGCACCCTCGCCGGTGACCGAGGCGAGCGCCAGGAAGCCCTCGGCGACATCGCCGTAGTCCTCCAGGACGCCGGAGTTGTCCCCGGCACGGCCGTCCTTCGACGTGCGGCAGAGCCGGGCGACGTCACCCATGTGGACCCGCACCAGCAGGTCGGCGGCCTCGGTCGCCCGCTCGATCAGGTCCGGGCGGCCGAAGTACGCGCCGGTCTCGGCGAGGGCGGCGATCGCCAGGCCGTTCCAGGCTGCGACGATCTTGTCGTCGCGCTCGGGGCGTGCCCGCAGCTCACGGGCCGCGAGCAGCCGGGCGCGTACGTCCGCGACCCGTGCGGTGTCAGCGGCCTCCGCCTCTCCGGGCCGCACGAGCCGCAGCACGGAGGCGCCCTCCTCGAAGGTGCCCTCCTCGGTCACCCCGAAGTACCCGGCCGCGAAGGCGGCGTCCTCCTCACCCAGCACCTCGCGCAGCTGCGCGGGCGTCCACACGTAGAACGCGCCCTCGACGTGGCGCCCCTGCGCGTCCTCGCTGTCGGCGTCCAGGGCGGAGGCGAAGCCTCCCTCGGCGGTCCGCAGCTCGCGCACCATGAAGTCGGCCGTCTCCAGGGCCACCCGGCGGGCCAGGTCCGAGCCCGTGGCGCGCCACAGATGGGCGTACACACGGCACAGCAGGGCGTTGTCGTAGAGCATCTTCTCGAAGTGCGGGACGATCCACTCCCGGTCCACCGAATAGCGGGCGAAGCCGCCGCCGAGCTGGTCGTAGATCCCGCCGCGCGCCATCGCCGCACAGCTGTCGGCGGCCATCTGCAGGGCGCCCTCGGCGCCCGTGCGGGCGTGGTGGCGCAGCAGGAACTCGATGACCATGGACGGCGGGAACTTGGGCGCGCCGCCGAAGCCGCCGTGCTTCTCGTCGTAGTCGCGGGTCAGCCGCAGCAGGGCCTGCGCCAGCTCCGCCTCGCCCGGCAGGCGCCCCTCCCCGGCGGTCAGGGAGCGGCCCGCCAGGTCACGGACGATGCGCCCGGCCACCTCGGTGACCTCCCCGCGCCGGTCGGACCAGGCGGCCACGACCCCTTCGAGTACCTGCTGGAAGGAGGGCATGCCGTGGCGCGGCTCGGGCGGGAAGTACGTGCCGAAGTAGAAGGGCTCGGCCTCGGCGGTCAGGAAGACGGTCATCGGCCAGCCGCCCTGGCCGGTCGCGGCCTGCACGGCCTCCATGTACACGGCGTCGACGTCGGGCCGCTCCTCGCGGTCGACCTTCACCGGAACGAAGTGGGCGTTGAGGTAGTCGGCGGTGGCCGGGTCCTCGAACGACTCGTGGGCCATCACGTGGCACCAGTGGCACGCGGAGTAACCGACCGAGAGCAGCACGGGTACATCACGCCGTTCCGCTTCCTCGAACGCCTCCGGTCCCCACGGCCACCAGTCGACCGGGTTGTCGGCATGCTGAAGCAGATAAGGCGAGGTCACACCAGCCAACCGGTTCATACGCCCCAGCCTCTCACAGCGCCCGCCGCGACCGGTGAAACACCGACGAGCCCGCCTCACTCGGCCGAACTGCACTTGTGCGCCATCACGTGGCGGGCGGCTCCGTCCCCTTCCGGCTGGGCGCACCTTGAACAGCTGGCCGTGTACGGAAACTTCGGACCGCGTCCCGCGGGGACGGATGCCGCCGGTGCCGCGTGGATTCCCGCAGAAGCCGTCCTGTCCGGCCAGGCTGCCCTCGCCTTCGACCCCCGTCGAATCTCCGCGGACGGGATCGGCTTCGGCTTCGGCTTCGGCTTCGGCTTCGGCTTCGGCTTCGGCTTCGGCTTCGGCTTCGGCTTCGGCTTCGGCTTCGGCTTCGGCTTCGGCT